>NZ_JACRTE010000007.1 GCF_014385105.1 Qingrenia yutianensis
CCTGTTGTCTAAATGATTTGATTGTCGTAAGGGGTCTTGGGGTGGAACCCCAAGCCGTTTAGGGGTGCGGGGGAATCGGAACCCCCGCGCTTTTGAGGCACTTTTACTCTAAAAGTGCCCCCGCGGAGCGAAACAGTATAATATCATATTTTATGTTTTTGATATGACACGACAAATCAAAACAACAGATACAACCTTTGGGATTGCAAAGGCGCCCCTTTGCACGCGCCCCCGCAGCGCACGAAAAAAAACGGAGGATAACTCCTCCGTCCGAACACCAAAACAAACCCCTTGCACTCAAGGGGTTCATATAAACAAAATCAATTTTTGCAAAATTCACGCAAAACTACGCGATTTTCGCAAGCTTGCCTGCAAGCTGAGATTTCTTTCTCGATGCTGTGTTTTTGTGCATAACACCTTTTGCAACAGCCTGGTCGAGTTTTTTAACCGCAAGCTTGAAAGCAGCATCGGCATTAGCTTTATCAGCTTCAGCAACATATGCTTCAAAGCTCTTTATGCAAGTTTTGATATTTGTTTTAATCATCTGGTTTCTTAAAGTTTTTGTGTTTATAACTTTAACTCTTTTTTTAGCAGATTTAATATTAGGCAATGTATTTCACCTCCAACCACAATGTAACAAGCTAAAGTATAACACAATTTTTTGCAAAATGCAAGCATTTTTTAAAAAATTTTTTAAATTAGTTTATATTGACACTTTATTGCAAAATTGATACAATAGAAAAGGGTGAGAAAAATGGACGCTTTCGCTTACGATTTACACATTCACACTGCGCTTTCGCCGTGCGGCGACGAAGATATGACGCCCAACAACATTGCAAATATGGCGTATTTAAAAGGTCTTGACGTTATAGCCGTCACCGACCACAACTCCTGCCGAAACGTATCGGCGGTGCAGAAATGCGGTGCAAACGCCGGCGTTACGGTCATTCCGGGTATGGAGGTTGAAACGTCGGAGGAGGTGCATATGGTGTGCCTTTTTAAGTCGCTTGATGACGCGTACGAAATGGAGGAATACGTTCTTTCGCATCTTCCCGAAATAAAAAACAAGCCCGAAATTTTCGGCAGACAGCTTGTTATGGACGAAAACGACCAAATCACCGATATAAAGGAAAATCTTCTCATCACCGCGACTACGCTTTCGGTTTACGACGTTTTCGGCGCGGCGAAACGTATCGGCGCGGTTGTTTTTCCGGCACACATTGACAAGCAGTCGTACAGTATCATTTCAAACCTCGGTTTTATTCCGCCCGAGCTGAAATTTAAGCTTGCGGAAATCAAGGATAAATCGAAAAAAGACGAAATCGTGAAAAAACACCGTCTTGAAAATGTGAAAATTCTGCACAACAGCGACGCGCACTATCTTGAGAACATTGCCGAGCGCGAGAACTTTCTGCACGCAAAAGGCAGGGATTTGCAGTCGTTTTTTGACTGTTTAATATGAAAAACGCATATTTTTAATAAAATTGCATAAAAATTTTAAGTTTTTTAAAAAATATGTAGATTTTTCTGAAATTATATGTTAGAATATATTGTAGATTCATTTTTGATAATTAGGGAAAAGGAGGTCCCACGGCATTGGGAAGGAAAAAAAGACGCAGTGACGCGATAAATATAAGCTCCATAGAAAAGCTGGGCGTTTTTCTGGCTCTTTTAAGCATTGCGGAGCGCATCATAGTTATGATTTTATTTGAAGGCTGATACCTTGCGTTTTCCTTGATACAAATTGAAATATAAGGACTTTACAATTCATATATGTCTGTTTGCCGCCTTTGCTTTTCAGCTTGTTTTTATGCTTTCCGACCTTTCGGAATACGGATTTTTAACATACGGATATTTGACAATTTCCGACATTTTAATCGTCGTGCGGTTTGTCGTGTTTCTTCCGCTCAGCGTTTACGAGGCTTACCTGTCGGCAAAATGCAAGCGTGAGGCAGACGAGGACGACGGTACATCACGGCATCATCACCGCAGACACAAACGCGGTTTAATGTATAAAATCACGCATTTCGGAAAGCCGAAACACAGCAGTCAACATCACCGCCGCGCATACATAAAAGACAGCGACGGCAACGTTATGGACGAGGAATATTCAAAGCGCACGCAGTTTATGGACAAAGAGGCACTGCTCAAAAAGCAGGAGGAAATGCGAAAAAGCCGTGTTCATTGATATAATATTCTGTATAAAATTTAATATTAAAAAATTTCGGGGCGGAGTGAAATTCTCCACCGGCGGTTAAAGCCCGCGAGCCTTTTTGGCAGATTTGGTGCAATTCCAAAGCCGACAGTACAGTCTGGAAGAGAGAAATTTTTGTTTTTGGTGAGATTATTTTCGATTTCATTAAAAAAATTTATTCCGCCTTGGATTTTCATAAATTTAAGGGGGAATTTTTTATGACAAAAACAAGAAGAATTGCAAAAATCGGTATGCTCGCCGCGGCGGCATTTATACTGCAGGTCATCGGCACATACCTCGGAATTAAGGTCGGCGGATTTCTGGACGTTGAAATTTCGGATTTGCCGGCGCTTATCGGCGCGCTTGCGCTCGGGCCGGGCGCAGGCGTTACGATTGAGCTTGTGAAAAATATTTTGCACTGTTTTATGACAAGCACAGGATTTGTGGGCGAGGCGGCAAATTTTATCGTCAACGGAGTTTTTGTTTTCACCGCAGGAATGGTGTATAAATCGAACAAAACAAAGAAAACCGCGCTTATCGGGCTTGTTCTCGGCACACTCGCAATGAGCATTGCAGGGATTTTCGCGAATATGTTTCTTTTGCTTCCGCTCTATGTGCCCGATTGGCCGGCGGCTCAGAGGTTTAAAACCGTTTTCACGCTCATAACGCCGTTTAATATATGCAAAGGCGCGGTTCTCGCGGTTATTACAACCGTAATTTATAAGAAAATTTCGCCGATTTTGAAAGGAAGAAAATAAATAGTTTTTTACGGTTTAACGGGGCGATGCGGGCATCGCCCCCTACAATACAAATTACATTGTAAAATCATACAAAATTTTCTGATACAATTCCATACACAAATTCTCAAAATCTGCACAAAACGCAAAATATACATAAAAAATCCGTCTGCACAAACAGACGGATTTAATTTACATTTTTCTCACAAGCGTATTTTGATACGTCTTAAACACATAATTCACATTGCCGTCGGACTTAAATTCGCTCTCGTCCGCAAGGCGCCACGACGGGTTTTTCGAGATATTGTTAATCGCCCTATCCGCCTCTTTCTCGCCGTCAACCTCGGTGATATAGGCAAATTTGCAATACGGCATAAGCATATTGTAAAGGCTCTCGCCGCCGATTACAAAAATATCGTCGGTGTCGTATGCCTTGATTTTCCCGAAAAGTTCGGGAAACGAACGGCACACTATGCACCCGGGCGCGGAAAAATCCTTATTTGATGACAAAACGATGTTAATCCTGTTTGAAAGCGGTTTTCCGCCGGGCAAAGATTCAAGCGTTTTTCTGCCCATAACCACAACTTTGCCGTCTGTTTTTTCCTTAAAAAACTTCATATCTTCTTTTATGTGATACAAAAGACTGCCTTTGAAGCCAATCGACCAGTTTCTGTCCACTGCAGCAATAAGATTCATATTATGTCCTTTCAATCCCCGTCATTCAGCCACGGGAATTTTTATGTTAAACTCGTGATAATTATAATCTTTCAGCCGCACATTGTCAACAGTAAATTTATAAAAATCGTCAATATCGTCAATTTCAAACGTCGGCGCAGGCAGAGGTTCGCGCTTTATAAGCTCCTCAACAATGGGAATATGGCGGTCGTAAATATGCGCGTCGGCAATGACGTGCACAAGCTCGCCGGCAACAAGTCCCGACACCTTTGCGAACATATGCAGAAGCACAGCATACTGACATACATTCCAGTTGTTGGCAACAAGCATATCCTGCGAACGCTGATTTAATATGCCGTTTAAGCGGTTTCCCGTCACGTTAAACGTCATACTGTACGCGCACGGATACAAATTCATCTCGTGCAAATCCGCGTGATTATAGATATTCGTCATAATTCTTCGGCTTAACGGATTGTGCTTTAAATCGTACAAAACCCTGTCAACCTGGTCAAATTCGCCCTCTTTGTATTTGTGCTTAATGCCCAGCTGATAGCCGTAAGCCTTGCCGATTGAGCCGTTTTCGTCCGCCCACGCGTCCCAGATTTTGCTCTTTAAGTCGTGCGTGTTGTTGGACTTTTTCTGCCAAATCCACAAAAGCTCGTCAACGGCGGATTTAAAAAAGGTTTTCCTCAAAGTTATAACCGGAAATTCCTTTGTCAAATCATATCGGTTAACAATGCAGAATTTCTTTATCGTATGCGCCTTTTCGCCCGTGTCCGCCCAGGCGGGGCGAACGTCGTAACAAACGTCGGAAAAGCCGTTTTCCAGAATATCCTTGCAGTTTTGTATAAATCTTTCGTCCGCAATGCTCATATTTTTATCTCCTTATCTTTTGTCCGCCAAAAATTTTTTAAGCTCGCCGAGCGCCTTTGAACGGTGGCTGACAGTGTTTTTTGTGTCAAGCGGAACGTTTGCCAGCGTGGTTTTGAACTCGGGGAAATAAAACAGCGGGTCATAGCCGAAACCGCCGCCGCCGATTTCCTTTTCGAGAATGTATCCCTCGCACGTTTTTGTGAAAATGTGCTTTTCTCCGCTCGGGTAAACAATGGCAATGGAGCAGACATAACGCGCTGTGCGCTTGTCAAAAGGCACGCCCTCAAGCATAGACAAAAGCTTTGCGTTTCTGTCTTTATCTGTCGCGCCCTCGCCTGCAAAACGCGCGGAATATATTCCCGGCGCGCCGTCCAGAAAATCCACTTCAAGACCCGAATCGTCCGCGATTGTAACCTCGCCGAGGCGGTCACACACATATTTTGCCTTGATGTATGCGTTTTCCTCAAACGTTGTGCCGTTTTCCTCTATTTCGTCGTGTATTCCTGCCTCGGACATCGTTACAATATCGTATTCGGGCAGAATTTCTCTGACCTCTTTGAGCTTGCCTTTATTTGACGTTGCAAGAATAAGTTTCATTTTACTTCGTGTCCCCCGTCACCGATTTCAGATATGTAAAACGACGGTGTAAGCCCTGTTTTTGCGGTGTAGTTTTTGCCGACTTCCTCAATAAATTTATCCACCGCGCCTTCCTCGACAATGCTGACCGTACAGCCTCCGAAGCCTGCGCCCGTCATACGCGAACCGAGAACGCCGTCTATTTTGCGCGCCTCGTATGCAAGCGTGTCAAGCTCATCACCGGTAACTTCATACAGATTTTTGAGCGAATCGTGCGACTCGTTCATAAGCTTGCCGAATTTTACAATATCGCCTTTTTCCAGCGCGTCAACCGACTTTAACACCCTGTCGCACTCGCATATAACGTGTTCCACTCTTTTCTCGACAATCGGGTCGGTGATGAGATTTTTGTGCTGTATAAATTCGTCATACGAAATCTCGCCCAGGCACGTTTTTTCGGGCATTGCTTTTTTGAGCATTTCAAGCCCTCTTTCGCACTCTTCTCTGCGCTCGTTGTATTTCGACGCGCCGAGAGCGTGTTTTTTGTTTGTGTTGGTGAGAATGAGCTTTTTGCCCTCAAAATTTATGGGCGCATATTTGTAATCGAGCGTTTTGCAGTCGAGGAAAATTGCGTGGTCCTTTTTGCCCATTGCAGAGGCAAACTGGTCCATAATTCCGCATTTTACGCCGATGAAATTGTGCTCCGCCTTTTGGCTGATTTTCGCCATTTTTATCATATCAATTTCTTCGTTTATGCCGTTTTTCTCGTTTGAAAACGTTGTAAACATAACGGCTGTGGATACTTCTATCGCCGCCGACGACGAAAGTCCGCCTCCGTGGGGAACGGTGTCGTCATACAAAAGGTCTGCGCCGACAATTTCGTAACCCTCTTTTTTGAGTTCGTCCGCAACGCCGAGCTGATAGTCGCCCCATTTTATGCCCTTGTAATCCTCCAGACGGTCAATATCCGCCTCAACCACAACGTCAAGGTCGGTGGCGCGCATAACAATTTTGCTGTCATTTCTTTTGCGCGCAACGATTGTAGTTTTCATAGTGAGCGCCGCCGGGAAAACATATCCGCCGTTATAGTCGGTATGCTCGCCGATAAGGTTAACGCGCCCGGGCGATGTGAAAATTCTCAAATCGTCCTTTGTACCGCCGTAAATTTCTATAAATTTATCAATAATTTTGCAAAGTTCCATATTTTACTCCTTTGTAGGCATTATATAAATATATTATAAACCAACTTTAAGAATTTTTCAACAAAAATTTATTTATTGTCGTTTTCTGTGTATTTTTTGTGTGCCTCGCGAAGCTCTTTCGCCTTTTCCTCGGGCGCGGTGGGGTTGCAGTGCGCCCACGCACCCGTTTCGCTCGACGCGTTGAATTTCTGCTTGTCGGCACTGCGCATCGGGGGATAAAATTCAATGTGGAAGTGGCAGAAATCCGACATATCACCGCTGTTTACGGGCGACTGCTGAATACACATCATATACGGGAAAGTGTAGCCGAAAAGGTTATCCAGCGTACCTGCCGCCTCACGCACTGCCTTTGCAAGGTTTGTGCGTTCAGTATCGGTGAACTGCGAAATATTGTGTTTATGCGATTTTGACGCGATGTTTATTCCGTACGGATATGCGGAATAGAACGGCAAAAATACAACGAAATCGTCGTTTTCAAAAATAATTCTGTCTTTTGCGGAATACTCGTCCTTTAACATATCGCAGAAAAGGCAGTGACCTGTTTTGTCAAAATGCTCTTTTGACGAATTTACCTCAAGCTCGATTTTCTTGGGGATAAACGAATATCCGTAAATCTGACCGTGAGGGTGAGGCATTGTAACGCCCACAACCTCGCCTCTGTTTTCGAAAATGAAAACGTATTTGATTTTTTCGTCCGCTTTCATAGCCTCATATCGCTCGCACCAGAGGTCTACAAGCTTTCTCACGTGGTCAACCGAAAGTTCGGGCAGTGTCACGGTGTGCTCGGGCGAATACAAAATTACCTCGCATTTGCCGTAGGACGGCGCGGTTTTGTAAATTTCGGTTGCAACGTCGTCGGGCACGGGCGGATTTTGTGAAAGCGCAGGAAAATCGTTGTCGTATTCGTACACGTCGAAGCGGTCGGGCACCTTTCCCGAACCGGGGCAGAACGGACACCAGTCTTTAGGCATCTGCGGTCTGTTCTGACGGTGCGACGCAATCATTACCCAGTCTTTTGTAAGGGGGTTAAATCTTAATTCAGCCATTTTTAAAAACTCCTTTATAACATAAAATATTTTTAAAGTTATTATATCCCACATAATTATATACCTTTTTTATTATACAGCAAATAGAATTATTGAGCGTATTATTGTTAAAAATATGTCACATAATAACATATTTTTGCATATTTGACAAATCGGGCGGAATAAAATATAATATTAGTATAATTTTGATTAGGAGATTTTTATGAATATACAATGGTTTCCGGGGCATATGACAAAAACTATGCGCCTTATCGAAGAAAACATAAAATCGGTGGATATTGTGGTCGAAATTCTCGACGCGCGGATACCGAGAAGCAGTAAAAATCCGCAGATTGACGCGCTTATCGGCGATAAAAAACGGCTTGTGGTGCTCAACAAATCCGACATTGCGGACAGATTAGAAACCGAAAAATGGCTGAAATATTTTGAGAAAAACGGCATTTCGGCTATGGCGGTAAGCTCGGTTCAGGGCAAAAATTTGAACAGCGTTTTGGAAAAATGCCGTGATATTTTGTCCGACAAAATCGAGGCGTGGAAATCGCGCGGAATTGTGAACCGTTCGCTTAAAATGATGATTGTCGGCGTGCCGAACGTCGGAAAATCGTCGTTCATCAACAAGCTTGCCAACAAAAAAAGCGCAAAAACGGGCGACAAACCGGGCATTACGCGCGGAAAACAGTGGGTGCGCATTGCGAGCGGATTTGAGCTTTTGGACACCCCGGGCGTTTTGTGGCCAAAATTCGACGACCAAACCGTGGGTATGCGGCTTGCGTTCACCGGCGCGGTGAAGGATGAAATTATGGACGTTGAGGAACTTGCAATGCACCTCTTGGAACTTTTGCGCGAAAATTATCCCAATTCGCTCACCGAGCGTTACAAAATGACAGATTTTGAAAATCTCGGCGGTTATGAAATGCTTGAACTTTTGGGAAGAAAGCGCGGATTTGTGGTGTCGGGCGGAGAAATCGATACACTGCGCGCGGCGAATGTGCTTTTGGACGAATTCCGCGCGGCAACGCTCGGAAAAATAACGCTGGACAAAGTGGGTGAACAGGAATGAAAACCGAAAAAATGTGCGGTTTTGATAATCTTGAATACGAAAAAAAATACTGGGAAAACGGCTTTGTATACGTCGCGGGCGCGGACGAGGCAGGCAGAGGTCCGCTTGCCGGACCTGTTTATGCGGCGGCGGTGATTTTTCCCAAAGACATACAAATCGACGGTTTGACCGACTCGAAAAAGCTTTCGGAAAAAAAGCGCGATTACTATTTCGACGTGATAAAAGAGAAGGCAACCGCATATTCAATCGCGTCGGTCGACGAGAAAATTATCGACGAAATAAACATCTTGAACGCGGCGCATCTTGCCTTTAAAAAGGCAGTTGAGGGGCTCAACCCCGCGCCCGAGCTTGCGCTTATCGACGGCAACAGTATGAAAAATCTGCCCTGCCCGTTTGAGCTTATCGTAAAGGGCGACCAAAAGAGCCTCACCGTTGCGGCGGCGTCGGTTCTGGCAAAGGTTTCGCGTGACAGATTTATGGACAAAATTGACAAAGAATATCCGCAGTATATGTTTTCAAAGCACAAGGGCTACGGCACAAAACTGCACTACGAAATGCTTGAAAAATACGGTGCCTGCCCGTATCACAGGCAGAGTTTCAGGCTTTTTAAAAATCAGTGACAGAGGGTTTTAAACTTGAACAATATTGACATTTTGGATAAAAACAAATCGGACAAATCCAGCTCGGACAAATTCAGCAAAAAAGCATTCGGCAAATTCGGCGAGGATACGGCGTCGCACTATCTGACGCTTCGTTTTTACAAAATTCTCGAGCGCAACTACCGCAAGCGGAATGCGGAGGTGGACATTATTGCGCAAAAGGGCAAAACGCTCTGTTTTGTCGAGGTGAAAACGCGCTCAAACGACAAATTCGGCACACCTGGCGAGGCGGTGGATTTCAAAAAACAGCAGAAAATCATTCTCGGCGCGCAAAACTATCTTGCACAAACAAACTGGCAGGGCGAGGTTCGTTTTGACGTTGCGGAGGTGTATGCGCGCAAGACGAAATTCGGCTTTAAAACGCACAAAATCAACTACATAAAAAACGCGTTTGACAATTCCGATTAAAATTTTTGCAAAAATTTTTATGATTTTTATAAGGTTGTGATTATTATGAAATATGAAATTTTCGACGCACACTGCGACACCGCATTAAAGCTTTATTTTGACGGCAAAAACCTTTATGACAGTGACTGTATGGTGAGCGCAAAAAAGTGCGAAAATTATAAAAAAGCAACATACACAATGGCAATTTTCAACGATAAAAGCTTAAAATGCGCTGATATTTTTGCGATTATCGAAAAAATCAAAGCCGAAACAAAAGCTTTAAAACACACAAATTTTGACACCGTTATTGCAGTTGAGGGACTGGGAAACACACCCGATTTGGCGCTTGCTGACGTTGAAAAGCTTGCAAAATCGGGCGTCAGAATTATGAGCCTCACCTGGAACGACGACACACCGTTGTGCGGAGGAGTCGGCTATCCGAAAGGCGAGGGCGCGGAGGGCAACACAAAGGGTCTTACCGCGCTCGGCAAAGAATATTTGAAAGAATTTGAGAAAAACGGCATAATTCTTGACACGTCGCACATCAGCGACAAAGGATTTTATGACATTCTGGAAAATTTCGGCGGAAAAGTGTGCACCACGCACTCAAATTCGCGCGCGGTTTGTTCGTACAAACGGAATTTAACCGACGATATGTTTATAAACCTCAAAAACCGCGGAGGCGTTGCCGGCATAAACCTCTGCCCCGATTTTTTGAATGACACGGGGGTTGCGTCAAGCGACGACGCGGTGCGCCACATTGAGCATTTTATGGCGCTCGGCGGTGAGAACAACATCGGTATCGGCGCGGATTTTGACGGCATCGACTCAACTCCTTCCGACATTCCGGACTGCGGATTTCTTTACGTTTTGTTCGACAAGCTCCTTGCCCTCAATTACAGTGAGGATATTATCAACAAAATTTCACATCAAAACTTTGAAAAAATGTTGAAAATATAATAAATTTGCAAAATTTTGAATTTTATCATCAAAAAACTTGCATTTTTCGTGTGTTTATGATAGGATAAAACAGTAATGCAACGCAAAAATGAAATTTTTGCAATAAAAATTATTCAGTATTATAAACGGAGGCAGGTTAAAAATGTATCTTTCCGAGAAGTTTTTGAGCATTTCGCCGTCACCGACACTGTCGATTGACGCGAAATTCAAGCAGATGAAAAAGGACGGTCTTGACGTTGTGGGTTTCGGTGCGGGCGAACCCGATTTTGACACGCCCAAGCACATAAAAGACGCGGCTATCAAGGCAATTTTGGATGGCAAAACAAAATACACGCCGGCTTCCGGTATGCCCGAACTGAAAAAAGCGGTCTGTCAGAAATTTATGCGCGACAATTCGCTTTATTACGAGCCTAATCAGATTGTGGTTTCAAACGGCGCGAAACACTCGCTTGTAAACGTTTTCGGCGCAATTTTAAACGAGGGCGACGAGGTTATTATCCCTGCGCCTTACTGGGTGAGCTACCCCGAAATTGTGAAAATCAATTCGGGCGTTCCCGTCACGGTTTACGCGTCGGAGGACAACGATTTTAAGGTTACTCCCGAGCAGATTGAGGAGAAAATCACCGAAAAAACGCGCGCAATCGTGCTGAACAGTCCGAGCAATCCGACGGGTATGGTTTATACAAAGGAAGAACTTGAAAAAATCGCGGAAATCGCATTAAAGCACAGCTTGTATATCGTTTCGGACGAGATTTACGAGCATCTTATATATGAAGGAAAACATTTTTCAATCGCGCAGATAAGCGACGAGGTGAAAGACATCACGATTATCGTGAACGGCGTATCAAAAACCTACGCTATGACGGGCTGGAGAATAGGCTACACCGCGTCAAATCCGACCATTGCAAAGGTTATGTCAAACGTGCAGAGCCACGCGACGTCCAACCCCAACACAATCGCGCAGATTGCCGCAATAGAGGCGCTTAACGGTCCGCAGGAGGAGCTTGGCGCTATGGTTGCGGAGTTTGCAAAAAGGCGCAATTATATGGCGGACAGAATTAACAAAATCGAGGGCGTTTCGTGCATAAAACCTCACGGTTCGTTCTATATAATGATGAATATCAAAAACATTCTCGGCAAAAAGCTGAACGGAAAAACCATTCATTCGGCGGACGAATTTGCCGAAATGCTCTTGGACGACAAGCTGGTTGCGGTTGTTCCCGGCACAGGTTTTGAGGCGCCCGATTATGTGAGATGGTCGTATGCAACGAGTATGGAAAACATCAAAGAGGGTCTTGACAGGCTGGAGAAATTTTTGTCCGAATTGGAATAAATTTTTGAAAAAAGGCGGGACGGTGTGGTCACCGTCCCCTGCAACATATTACGCAAAAAAACATTCACGGTTGTTAAAAATACATATGAGGTGATATTTTGAATAACATTTACGAAAGTCCGCTCAACACGCGCTACGCAAGCGATGAAATGAAAGAAATTTTTTCGCCCGACAGAAAATTCAAAACGTGGCGCAGGCTTTGGATTGCACTTGCAAAATCGGAAAAAGCGCTCGGTTTGAACATCACCGACGAGCAGATTGCCGAAATGGAAAAATTTAAAGACGATATAAACTACGACGTTGCAAAGGCGCGCGAAAAAGAGGTTCGCCACGACGTTATGTCGCACGTGTATGCGTACGGCGTGCAATGCCCCAAGGCAAAGGCGATTATCCATCTCGGCGCAACAAGCTGTTACGTCGGCGACAACACCGATATTATCATTATGACGGAGGGTTTAAAGCTTATCCGCAAAAAGCTTGTCAACGTTATTTACCGTCTTAAAATTTTTGCGGACGAATACAAAAATCTCCCCACGCTCGGCTTTACGCATTTTCAGCCGGCACAGCTCACCACCGTCGGCAAGCGCGCGTGTCTATGGATTCAGGAGCTTTTGATGGACTTGGAGGACGTGGAATATCAGCTTTCAAAGGCGAAACTTTTAGGCTCGAAAGGCACGACCGGTACACAAGCAAGCTTTTTGGAGCTTTTTGACGGCGACCACGAAAAGGTTAAAAAACTTGACGAAATGATAACGAAAGAAATGGGGTTTGACGCGTATTTTCCCGTTTCGGGACAGACGTATTCAAGAAAACTCGATTCGCAGTTTTTAAACGTTTTAAGCTCAATCGCGCAGAGTGCGTATAAATTCAGCAACGACTTGAGGCTTCTCCAGCATCTCAAAGAGGTGGAGGAACCGTTTGAAAAGAGTCAAATCGGCTCGTCGGCAATGGCATACAAACGCAATCCTATGCGTTCGGAAAGAATTTCGTCGCTCGCGCGTTACGTCATCGCAAACAGTATAAATCCTGCCATTACCGCGTCAACGCAGTGGTTTGAAAGAACACTCGACGACTCGGCGAACAAGCGCATTTCCGTTCCCGAAAGTTTTCTTGCGGCGGACGCGATTTTGAACATTTATCTCAACGTTGCGGCGGGAATGGTGGCTTATCCGAAAGTTATCGAACAGCACATTTTGAAGGAACTTCCGTTTATGGCGACCGAAAACATTATGATGCAGGCGGTTAAAAACGGCGGTGACAGACAGGAACTGCACGAAAAAATAAGAATACATTCAATGGCGGCGGCGAGAGTTGTCAAAGAAGAGGGCAAAGAAAACGACCTTATCGAGAGAATTGTTAAGGACGAAAGTTTCAACCTCAATCTCGACGACATAAACGCGGTTCTCAAACCCGAAAATTTCATCGGCAGAGCGAAAGAGCAGACCGAAGAATTTTTGAGAGATTACGTTTCGCCCGTTTTGGATAAATATAAAGACGTTCTCGGCGAAGAAGCGGAATTATCGGTGTGATGGGAAAAAGACGGTGTTAGCCGCTCCTCAATAAGAAAGCATTGGTTTTGAAGCCGTATTTTAAATTCATACTACGTCAAAAACCTGCCATATGCGTCAGCATAACGGCAGGTTTTATTTCTTGTCTGAATTGTAAAATCCGATATTCAAAACTGCTCCGCACCTTAAAAACAAGATTTTTTGATGAATTTCAAGGCAAAAAAGTGAGTAATCCTGACGGATTGCGAGCTTTTTTAACGCAGAAAGGCGCGAAAAATATGTTTTTAAGGCAATGTTGTCTTATCGAGGAGTGGCTTTAGCCGTCTTTTTTGTTTTTCGGCAACAAAACAAAACGGGGCGATGCAGGTATCGCCCGCGACCCGTGAAATAAATTTCTTCACAATACGGCAAAAAATAAATAAAAAATATCTTGAAAAATGAAAGAATTTATAGTATAATAAAAATCGGTCGTACAACCGGGGCGGTAGCGGTGCCCTGTACTTGCAATCCGCTATAGCAAGGGTTATGTCTTTTATGAGGGTTATTCTTTGTGCGGTCTTGCGCATTGCAAGTGGTGTTGAGAGCAAGGTCTTACGCAATACACAGCTGTGAACCCGGTCAGGTGGGGAACCAAGCAGCCGTAAGCAGTTTTGCTGTATGTGCCGTAAGCGCTCCTTGTTTGAGCTAACTGCAATGCAGCGCGCGGAAAGATAATTCGAATTTAAGACGTACGGCCTTTATTTTTGCATTTTTATTGTTTTTTATAATAAAAAAGGAGGTTTTCACGTGGCATACAAGGCATTATACAGAAAATGGCGTCCGCTCACCTTTGACGACGTTATCGGTCAGACGCACATAACAAAAACTCTCAAAAACGAGATTGCCGAAAACCGTCTTGCTCACGCGTACCTCTTTACCGGCACGCGCGGAACGGGCAAAACGTCTACGGCAAAAATTTTAAGCCGTGCCATAAACTGCGAGCACCCTGTTGACAGCAACCCGTGCAACGAATGTGAAATCTGCAAGGGAATTTTAAACGAAACTGTGATGGATATTATCGAAATCGACGCCGCGTCAAACACGGGCGTTGACAATATCCGTTCGATTATAGAACAGGTGCAGTATACCCCGACGGTGGCAAAATACAAGGTTTATATCATTGACGAGGTGCATATGCTTTCACAGGGCGCGTTCAACGCACTTTTGAAAACGCTTGAAGAACCGCCCAAACACGTTGTTTTTATTCTTGCAACGACGGAAGTTCACAAAATCCCGGCTACGATTTTGTCGCGGTGTCAGCGGTTCGATTTCAAAACCATTTCGCCGTCCGACATAACAAGCCGAATTAAAACCATTCTCGAGGGCGAAAACGTGACCGCGGAGGACTCGGCAATCGAATATGTGGCGTATCTTGCAAACGGCTCAATGCGCGATTCTTTGAGTATTCTCGACCAGTGCCTTGCGTTTAAGCACGACAATCTCACCTATGACGACACGGTGGAAATTCTCGGCGGTCTTGATGACGCGTCGCTGCTTGACATTGCCGATTTTGTCGGCAAAAGCGACGCAAAAGGCGCAATCGGCGCGTTTTATAAAATTCTCGACACGGGCAAAAACATTGACGATTTTGCCGTGCGCGCGCTGGATATTTTTGCGCAGATTATGGTTTGTTCGGTAACGGGCGCGCCGAGCGGCGACGGAAACGCCGAACGGAACGGCAGAATTTTGTCGATTTCAAAAAATTTCACGCACGAACATATTATGTTTTGCATAAATGTTTTGAATGAGCTTGTGAGCAATTTAAAATTTACCAAAAACGCGAAAACGCTTATAGAAGTTGCAATCACGCGTATGAGCGAGCCGGACTTATGCACAGGCGCCGACGCACTTTTGGACAGGATAAAACGTCTTGAAGAAAAGGTCGCGTCTATATCGTCGGGAAATTTTGTGCCCGTTTCAGACACGCAAAGTTTGACGTCACAGGACGGAAAATCGACTGAAAGCACGGAAGTTAAACCCGAAAACCATTCCCGTCCGTCCGACCTCCCTCCGTGGGAGGACGCACCGCAAAACAGTGCAAATTTGCAAGATGAATTTTCCGAAAATTCAAATTCACCCGATTTTGAACCTGCGAAACTAACGGAAAACGCGCAAATTCCGAGCGAGGCAAGCGAACCTGAAAACAGCGGGGAAATTCCCGGGGAAAAGGCGCAAAATCAGACAAACAAAAACGCGTCGCTCAAAAAAATCTCCGCGTCGTGGGGCGAGGTTATAAACCGCGCGATAAAAGACGGTGAGCTGACGGTGTATTTTGCGCTAAAAGACACCTCCGTGCTGGACGGCAACGGCATTTTGACGATAAAAGTCCAGGACGAGGAAAAACGCGCGACAATTCTTACAAACAAAGAAAAAATAAGAGAATTTATTATAAAAATTTTCGGCACAAAAGTTGATATAAAAGCCGAGGTTTCGGGCAAAACGCCCACAAAAAAGGACACCACGGCAGAAGTTTTTGACAAATTGGACGAATTTTCAAAAAAATTTCCACAAAATTTTACCTCCGAACGGCAATAATATTGTTGTTGTTTTAGGCTCTTAAAATTTGACATTTGACGCATTGTATGATATAATTTTGCAATTAAAAAGAGTAAAACTTGCAAAAGAAAAAATTTGCAAAATTCAAATTAACGGAGGCAAGAGATGGTTGGTATAGCAATTTTAGGTTACGGCGTGGTCGGTTCGGGCGTTTACGAAGTTATCAGAAAGAATTCCGACGGCATAACCCGACGCGCAGGAACAAAAATCGACATTAAGCATATACTGGACATAAGAGAATTTAATTCTCACCCTGAAAAAGAGCTTTTCACAAAAAATTATGACGATATACTGACCGACACCGACGTTAGTGTTGTTGTTGAGGTTATGGGCGGAGTAAACCCTGCTTATGAGTTTACAAAACGTGCGCTCATGGCGAAAAAGAGCGTTGTAACCTCAAATAAAGAACTTGTCGCAAAGCACGGGTGCGAGCTTTTGAAGCTTGCGTCCGAAAACAGGGTTCACTACCTTTTTGAGGCGAGCGTCGGGGGCGGTATTCCCATTATAAGACCGCTCAAGCTTTGCCTTGCGGCGAACGAAATTTCCGAAATCACGGGAATTTTGAACGGCACGACAAACTACATCTTAACGCAGATGATAAACAAAGACGAAACTATGGAAAATGCGCTAAAAAAGGCGCAGGACAAGGGATATGCCGAGAAAAATCCGTCGGCGGATATTGACGGAATCGACGCGGTGAGAAAAATTGCAATTCTCACGTCGCTTGCGTTCGGCAAATATGTTGACAGCACAAAAATCCCCGTTACGGGAATAAGAAACGTAACCCTTACCGACGTGGAATACGCAAAAAAGTCGGGTTGCGTAATAAAACTTTGCGGTCATTGCAGAGCGCTTGAAAACGGCAAGCTTGACGTGTACGTTTCGCCCTGCTTTGTGCCGGACGAAAGTCCGCTTGCGAGCGTTGACGGCGTGTTTAACGCGATTTTGGTCAAGGGCAATGCGGTGGGCGACGCGCTTTTCTACGGCAGAGGCGCAGGCAAACTTCCCACGGCAAGCGCAGTTGTATCCGACGTTATAGAAATTGCAAAAAGCGGTGAAAACACCGATTCGCCCGTTTGGGAGGACGTCGGCGGCGGCATTTTGGAAAACAGCGAAAATTCGGTATCAAAGCATTTTGCGCGCGTTAAAGCAGACGATAAAGAAAGCGTTAAAGCGGAGATTGAAAAAATCTTTGACGGCGCACAGATTATCGACGCGGAAGACGGCGAGATCGGCTTTGTAACCGACGAAATGACGGCAAAAGATTTTGAAAATAAATTAAATGAGCTTAACAAAGACATTATAAGTACATTTTTGGTATTATCATAAAAAGGGGGAATGCAAGGTGAGTTTAATCGTTCAGAAATTCGGCGGAAGCTCGGTTGCAGATAAGGAAAGAGTTTTTAATGTTGCTAAAAGAATTATCGAAACCTACAAAAAAGGCAACTCGGTTGTTGTGGTTGTTTCGGCACAGGGCGACACCACCGACGATTTGATTGAAAAAGCGGCGGAAATTTCAAAAAATCCGTCCAAACGCGAAATGGATATGCTTCTTTCCACAGGCGAGCAGATTTCGATTTCTCTGCTTGCAATGGCGATACACGAGCTGGGTTATCCGGCAATTTCGCTCACGGGCTGGCAGGTGGGGCTTACCACCGACACAAGCTATTCAAACGCGAGAATAAGCAAAATCAGCGCGGACAGAATTAAAAAAGAACTGGAACACAAAAACATTGTTGTTGTTGCGGGATTTCAGGGAATTAACAAATATGAGGACATCACAACCCTCGGACGCGGCGGCTCGGACACTTCGGCGGTTGCGCTTGCGGCGGCGCTGGGTGCGGACCTTTGCGAAATTTACACCGACGTTGACGGAGTTTACACCGCAGACCCGAGAATTGTGAAAAATGCCAAGAAAATGGACGTTATTTCGTTTGACGAAATGCTTGAACTTGCAAGTATGGGCGCAAACGTTCTGCACAACCGCTCGGTTGAGATGGCGAAAAAATACAATGTAAACCTTTGCGTAAGGTCGTCGCTTAATAATAATGAAGGAACTGTCGTTAAGGAGGTAAACAATATGGAAAAAATGTTGGTTAAAGGTGTTGCGCACGATTTGGACGTTGCGAGAATTTCGCTTTGCGATATTGAGGATAAACCCGGCGTTGCGTTTAAGGTGTTCTCACTGCTTGCGAAAAACGGCATAAACGTTGATATAATCCTCCAGTCAATCGGCAGAGAAAACAAAAAAGACATCAGCTTTACGGTATCGAAATCGAATATGCAGAAGGCGGTTGAGCTTCTTTGCGCAAACAAAGAGGTTATCGGCTTTGAGGACCTTAAAGCGGCGGACTCGTTCGCCAAGGTTTCAATCGTCGGCGCAGGTATGGTAAACAACCCCGGCGTTGCGTCGTCAATGTTTGAGGCGCTGTGCGAGGCAGGAATTAACATTCATATGATTTCAACATCGGAAATTAAAGTTTCGGTGCTCATCAGCGAGAAAAACGCGGAAAAAGCGGTTAACGCAATCTGCGACAAATTCAATCTCGCGGAATAAAATTTAATAATATTGCAGGCAAGGGGGTCGCGTATGTTGGTTATGCGGTTCCCTTTTAAGCTTAATTTTTGAGGTATTTATAATGAACGAATTTGAAAAAACGTCCAAAATCGAGGGCAGAAATCCCGTGCTGGAAGCTCTCAAATCGGGACGTCAGATTGACAAAATATACATAAAAAAGGGCGAAATCCAAGGCTCGGCAAAAAAAATCTTTGCTCTTGCACGTGCAAACAAAATCATCATATCCGAGGTTGACAAACAAAAACTCGATATGATGAGCGAAACGAAATCGCATCAGGGAGTTATCGCAATCGCGCCCGTGAAAGACTACGCGAGCGTTGACGAAATTCTTGCCGCGGCGGACAAAAAACAAAAACCGCATTTTATCGTCATCGCGGACAGAATTACCGACCCTCACAATCTCGGCGCGATAATAAGGACGGCAAATGCGGCAGGCGCGGACGGCGTTATAATTTCAAAACACAGCAGTGCGTCGCTCACGCCGGTATGCGAAAAATCATCGGCTGGCGCAGTGGAATACACCCCCGTTGCAAAGGTTACAAACCTTGTGCAGACCATTGAAAAATTAAAAAAACAAAACATTTGGGTTATCGGCGCGGATATGGACGGCGAAAACACAATTTACACACAGGATTTTTCGGGAAATATTGCAATAGTTATCGGCAGTGAGGGCGAGGGAATTTCGCCTCTTATCAAGAAAACGTGCGATTTTCTGGTGAAAATCCCGATGTACGGCGAGGTGACGTCGCTCAACGCGTCGGTTGCCGGTGCATTGATGATTTACGAGGCGGTGCGCAAACGTCATGAAATGTAAAAACGGGACGGGTGCCAAAACCGAAACGGGACGATATAGGCATCGTCCCCTACGGGAACACGGTTTGTTTTAATAAATTGTAGGGTGCGATGCCCACAAAAGCACCGCTGAAAATGCACAAACATCTACACAAAAACAAAAAGGAGAAAAATATGAACGCGATTATCACGGTTGTAGGAAAAGACAAGGTCGGCATCATATGCGGTGTCACCACGGTTTTATCGGAATTAAACGTTAATATTCTCGATATTTCACAAACGATTATGGGCGACGTTTTCACAATGGTTATGTCGGTGAGCCTTAAAGATATGAAAGAAAACTTCTCAAATCTTTCGGAATGTCTTACAAAAAAAGGCAAAGAACTTGGCGTTGTGATAAACATTCAGCACGAGGATATTTTCAACTCGATGCACAAAATTTAATAACGAGAGGACAGCGTTATGATAAATCAGAAAGAAATTCTTGAAACCATAAATATGATTGAAAAAGAGAACCTTGACATACGCACAATCACGATGGGAATTTCGCTTCTCGACTGCGCGTCGGAAAGTATTGACAAACTCACATCAAAGTTGTATGATAAGGTGACAAAAAAAGCAGAGAACCTTGTAAAGGTGGGTAAGCAGATTGAGGCGGAATACGGTATTCCCATTATAAACAAGCGTATTTCGGTAACTCCCGTTTCGCTTATCGGGCAGGGACATTCGCCGTCCGATTTTGTTAAAATCGCAAAAACTCTCGACAAGGCGGCGCACACTGTGGGCGTCAACTTTATCGGCGGTTTTTCGGCGCTGGTTCACAAGGGCTTTACCGTCGGCGATACGTCGCTTATTTACGCAATCCCCGAGGCGCTTTCCGAAACCGAGCTTGTTTGCTCGTCGGTAAACATCGGCTCGACAAAAGCCGGCATAAATATGGACGCGGTGAAAAAAATGGGCGAGGTTATAAAGGAAACGGCTAAGCTTACAAAAGACAGCGACGGGTTCGGGTGCGCAAAACTTGTTGTTTTTGCAAACGCGGTTGAGGACAATCCGTTTATGGCAGGCGCGTTCCACGGCGCCGGCGAGGCGGAATGTGTGATAAACGTCGGAGTAAGCGGTCCGGGAGTTGTAAAATGCGCGCTTGAAAAGGTTAAAGGACGCGATTTTCAAACCGTTGCGGAAACCGTCAAAAAAACGGCTTTCAAAATCACGCGTATGGGAAATCTCGTTGCGAAAGAGGCATCAAAACGGCTTAACGTGCCGTTCGGAATAGTGGATTTATCGCTTGCGCCGACACCCGCGGTGGGCGACAGCGTTGCATATATTTTGGAGGAAATGGGTCTTGAAAAATGCGGTGCGCACGGCACAACCGCAGCGCTTGCACTGCTCAACGACGCAGTTAAAAAAGGCGGAATTTTCGCCGCGTCGAACGTGGGCGGATTATCGGGCGCATTTATCCCCGTAAGCGAAGACGCAGGAATGATTGACGCTGTTAAAACGGGCGCGCTCTCGATTGAAAAACTCGAGGCAATGACCTGTGTCTGCTCGGTCGGTCTTGATATGATTGTTATCCCCGGCGACACAAGTGCATCGACCATTTCGGCAATCATCGCGGACGAGGCGGCAATCGGTATGATAAACAACAAAACCACTGCGGTGAGGGTTATCCCGGCGCCCGGCAAAAAGGTGGGCGACATAGTGGAATTCGGCGGACTTCTGGGAACAGGGCCCGTTATGAAAGTAAGCAATCTCGACTCCTCGGAGTTTATCGCGCGCGGAGGAAGAATTCCGGCGCCGATACACAGCTTGAGGAATTAGATAAAAATATTTTTGTTTTTCGTCAGGAAGGTGAGAATATGGCATATGACGCAATCAACGCAATAATCGGCATTGAGAAAAAAGCGCAGGAAATTATCGCGCCGGCATCAAAGGCACAGGCTGAATTTGATGAAAGTTTAAAAGCGGAGAAAGAAAAAATCTATGCGGCAAAAAATGCCGAGTATGAAGAAAGTATTTCCGCTTTCAAAAAAGCCGGGGAGGAAGAAGCCGAAAAGCTTATAAAAGACGCCGATAAATCGGCCGCCGCGGCAAAAGAAAAGCTCGACAAAATGTATGAGCAAAACTGCGGAAAATGGCTTGACGGTTTGCTTAAAAAAGTTTTGGGGCAGGTGTGATTAAAAAATGGCAGTCACGGTTAAACACGCCGCAATGGGCACAAAAATCCGGTCTATGCAAGGCAAAATGCTCGCCAAAAGCGATTATGACCGTCTTTTGAAAATGTCCACCGTTTCGGCGGCGGCGCATTTTTTAAAGGAATTTGAGTCGCTTGACCTTGTGCTTTCGGGCATAAACGACAAAGAGGCGCACCGCGGCGATTTGGAAAAACGGCTCGGCACGCAGATGATTTTGGAGTTTAAAAAGCTTTACAACTTTGCAGACTCGGGCACAAAAAAGTTTTTGAGCATTTATTTTATGCAGTTTGAGCTGGGGCTTTTAAAGCGCATCGCACGTGCGGTAAACGCGGGCGAACAGCAAAAACACGCTGAAAATTCGGACGAATTTTTGAAAAAGCATTTGCATTTCGACTTAAACGAAGCCTACAATTCGCAAAGCATAAAAGACCTTATCGGCTATATTTCAACAGTAAAATGTTTCAGCGTTTTATCGTCTATGCTTAAAGCAAAAGACAAATGCGACGTTTTTACGTTTGAAATGACGCTTGATGTGTATTTTTACAATCTGGTTGCAAAGTCGATAAAACACATTTCGGACAAAACCGAAAAGGAAATTTTCTTAAAATACTTCGGCACAAAGGTTGACCTTTTGAATTTGGAGTGGATTTACCGGTGCAAAGTAAACTTTGAAACCGATAACGAAACAATTTTCAGCTACATCATTCCGATTTACTACAAAATCGGCAAAAAAGACGTGGCAAGCCTTGTAAACGCACGGAAAGACGAATTTTTAAGCCTCGCAAAAAAAACGCGCTACGGCAAAATTTTTAACGGCGGTGAGCTTGAATTTGAAATTCAGGTCTTTTTAAAGGATTTTTACAGAAAACTAAAGGCAAATTATCCTTACAGCGCAACCGCAATTTTGTGTTATCTTCAGCTGCGGCGCATTGAAGCAGGCAACATAATTTCGGTAATCGAGGGCATCAGATACTCGCTCACCGAGGAGGAAACAAGGAAATTTCTTGTAATTTAAAACATATTAAAAAGCGTGGTGTTATAATTGAGCATTGAAAAATTAAGTTTAGTAAGCATCGTCGGTCCCGTTGAACAGTTCGACGACGCGGTTTCGTACATTGTGACAGGCTCTGATATTCACCTTGAAAACGCGCTTAACGTTTTGGAGGGAAACAAGGCGTTAAAGCCGTTTGAGGACGAAAACCCGTATATCGGCGTTCTCGAAAAATTGAGGAGCATCATAAGCACGCACCATCTTGTGCGCGGCACGTCCGTGAAAGATGAAAATTCATACAGCGCCGATGACGCGGACACGCTCATTCAGAAAATCCGGAGCGAAAAAAAGACGCTCACCGAGGAGATAAGAGCGCTGGAGGACAAAAAAGCGCACAACGACGAAATTATCGAGCAGTTGAAACCGCTTTTGGAAATTAACGTAAATCTTGAAGATTTGCTGAGTTTTAAGTTTACCGCACTTCGGTTCGGCAAACTCCCGAAAGCAAGCTATGCAAAGCTTGAAGAATATTTGCAGGAGCTTGAGGCGTTTTTCTTCAAGGGCAGTGAGGACAAAGACTATGTCTGGGGAGTTTATTTCACGCCCCGAACGCTCGCCGAAAAAGTAGACAGAATTTTCTCGTCGCTTTATTTTGAGCGCACAATCATATCAAACGAGGCAAGCGGAACGCCGAAAGACGCGATTTTTAAGCTTGAAAGCGAAAATGACGAGCTTACAGCAAAAATCACAAAGGCGAAGAAAAAACTTGAAGAAATTTACGAAAGCCACAAAGCCGAGATTTTCGGTATGCTTTCGCTTTTGGAAGAAAAAGAAACGGTTTACAAATACCGAAAATTCGGCGCGTTTGCGAAAAATTCTTTCTACATAATCGGCTGGGCAAATAAAAAAACCATTGCCGATTTGAACAAAAAGGTTGAACGGCACAAGGATATTTCGCTGGTAATCGAGGACGCGAAGGACGTTGAAAACTATGTCACACCGCCTACTCTGCTTAAAAACAACGCATTTTTTAAGCCGTTTGAGTTTTTCGTTAAAATGTACGGCTTGCCGTCTTACAACGAAATTGACCCGACTCCGCTCGTTGCACTTTCTTACATACTTATGTTCGGCATAATGTTCGGAGATTTGGGACAGGGCGCGGTTCTTGCAATCGGCGGATTTTTGCTTTACAAATTCAAGAAAATCGACCTTGCGGCGATAATTTCGCTCGCCGGCGTAAGCTCAATGATATTCGGCTGTGTATTCGGCAGTGTGTTCGGCTACGAGGACATTATAAACCTCCCGTTCACCGTCCACCCGATGGAAAACATTATGCCGGTGCTTCTTGCAACTGTGTCGCTCGGCTGTGTTATAATCACAATCGCAATGATTTACAACATTGCAAACGGCATAAAAACCAAGAAATACGGCAAGGTATTTTTTGAGCAGAACGGTCTTGCGGGACTTGTGTTCTACTGGGCGGTTATAATCGGAATTGTGCTTTTGTTTATAAAAGGCATAAACCCGTTCACGGTTGTTTATAACACAATATTTATTGTAATTCCGCTTATACTTGTATTTGCGAAGGAGCCTCTCACAAGGTTTATCCGCAAAAAACGACCCTATCTTACAGGCACAAAGGGCGAGTTTGTTCTGGAAAACTTCTTTGAGCTGTTTGAGATAATTTTGAGCTTTGTCACAAACACGGTATCGTTTGTCAGAGTTGGTGCGTTCGCGCTCAACCACGTCGGAATGATGGGCGTTGTGTTTGTGTTCTCAAAGATGGCGTCGGGCGGTGCAAGCATTGTTGTTGTAATCCTCGGCAATATGCTTGTTATGGGACTTGAAGGTCTTATCGTCGGCATACAGGTTCTGCGTCTTGAATTCTACGAAATATTCAGCAGATTTTTCGAGGGAAGCGGACGCGAGTTTCGAAGTGCAAAAAAAATTAACGCGTAAGTTTATAATGTTTAAAAATTCGGAGGTAAAAAATTATGACTACTTTAATCAGTGTTTTGTTGGTACTTTCAATCGTTGTTCCTTTCGGCATTTATTTTAAGAGCGAAAAAAGCAAAAAAAGCGGAAAAACAGCGCTTTTGTCAAACATCTTCTCGTTCTTCTCAATTCTTGTGGTTTCCACCGTTTGCGTGTTCGCGTCGGCATCTGCGGCACCTGCGGACGCATCTAACACGGCAGGTCTTGCATACATAGCGGCGGCGCTTGTTACAGGTATGGCAACAATCGGTGCAGGTATCGCGGTTGCGTCGGCATCGAGCGCGGCGCTCGGCGCTATCAGCGAAGACCCGAAGGTTATGGGTAAAGCGCTTATCTTCGTTGCTCTTGCAGAAGGTATCGCACTTTACGGACTTCTCGTTTCATTCACAATCTTGAGTAAATTCTAATAATTTGGGGCGTTCTTTATGAAAATGTATTTAATCAGCGACAACGTCGATACCGCCACGGGACTGCGTCTTGCAGGCATTGACGGAGTTGTTGCGCATACCGAGGACGAGGTAAAAAAAGCGCTCGGCTATGCCGTAAACGACGGGGAAATTGCAATACTTCTCATCACGGAAAAACTTACAAAAAGCTTTCCCGAATTTATAAAAGAAGTAAAGCTTGAGCATTACAAACCGCTCATAGTTGAAATTCCCGACCGTCACGGCTCGGGACGCGGAAAAGATTTTATTACAAACTATGTCAGCGAAGCAATAGGCTTAAAGCTTTAGGAGGCTTAACGATATGGCGGATTTTGATGTAAAAATCGAAACCTTTACAAATCTCACCTTAACCCAGGCGGCAAAGGCGAGAGATAAAATATTGGAAAAATGCGAAAACGACAAAAAAACCGCACTTGACGAATATTCAAAAAAATGCGGTGAAAAGTTTTCAAAAATGCTTAAAGAAAATCAGACGAAAATCAGCACCGAAAACCACCGAAACGTTTCAAAAGAAATCACCGAATGCAAAAAGGCGGTTTTCTCGCACCGCGAAATGCTTATAGAAAAGCTTTTTGCCGATTTGAAAGGCAAAATTGCGGATTATAAAAAAAGCGGTGAATACAAAGACTATCTTGAAAAATGCGCCAAAAAAGGCATAGACGAGGTGGGCGGAAAAAACATCACTCTCACTTTCGATACGTCGGACAAAGAAACCGGCGGAGAAATCGCAGAAAAATTAAACGCGAAAGCGGAGTTTAAAGACGGTCTTAGCGGCGGTGTTATCGTATCGGGCGAGGGCAATATTGCGTGCAATATGTCGTTCTCGTCGTGCATTGAAAATTTAAGGGAAACCTTCCTTGAAAACAGCGGTTTTTCAATAGATGTTATATAAGGCAGGTGCGAATAAATGAAAAACGGTTATATTTACGGAATAAACGGTCCTGTCGTTGCGGTTAAAGGCACCGACGAGCTTAAAATGATGGAAATGGTAAAAGTCGGAAAAGATAAGCTTATCGGCGAGGTTATCGGGCTTGAAAGCGACCGCGCGATTGTGCAGGTTTACGAGGAAACGACCTCCGTTGCCGCAGGCGAAGAGGTTGTTGGACTTAAAAATCCTATGAGCGCGCTGTTGGGACCCGGTCTTATCGGCTCAATTTTCGACGGTATTCAGCGTCCTCTCCTTGTTATGGAACAGCAGAGCGGTGCGTTTATCGAGCGCGGAATGGACGTTTCGTCGCTTGACACCGAGAAAAAATGGGACGTACGCATAAGCGCAAAGGTCGGCGACAAGCTTAAAGCCGGCGACATTGTTGCGGAAACCGACGAAACGGAATCCATTGTTCACAAAATTATGGTTCCGCCCGGTTTGAACGGCGAAGTTACATTTGCCGAAAAAGACGGCTCATACACCATAAACGACGTTATTATAAAAATCAAAGACGAAACGGGCGCAGAGCACGATGTTACGCTCTGCCAGAAATGGCCGATACGAAAGGCGCGCCCGTATGCCGAGCGAAAAACTCCCACCGAACCGCTTATCACCGGTCAGAGGGTTATCGACGCGCTTTTCCCCATTGCAAAGGGCGGTGCGGCGGCAATCCCGGGCGGTTTCGGAACGGGAAAAACTATGACACAGCATCAGCTTGCAAAATGGTGCGACGCCGATATTATCGTATATATCGGATGCGGTGAGCGCGGAAACGAAATGACACAGGTGCTTGAAGATTTCACCGCGCTGATTGACCCCCGAACGGGAAAATCGCTTATGAACAGAACAATCCTTATCGCGAACACGTCGAATATGCCTGTTGCGGCGCGTGAGGCGTGCATTTACACAGGCGTTACGCTTGCGGAATACTACCGCGATATGGGTTACAACGTTGCAATTATGGCAGACTCCACCTCGCGATGGGCGGAGGCACTGCGTGAAATTTCGGGACGTTTGGAGGAAATGCCTGCCGAAGAAGGCTTCCCGGCATATCTTCCGTCGCGTCTTTCCACATTCTACGAAAGAGCCGGAATGGTGGACAATTTAAACGGCACAAAAGGCTCGATTTCCATAATCGGCGCGGTTTCGCCCCAGGGCGGCGACTTCTCCGAGCCGGTCACACAGAACACAAAGCGTTTTATACGCTGTTTCTGGGCGCTCGACCGCTCGCTTGCTTATCAGAGGCACTACCCGGCGATAAACTGGCTTACAAGCTATTCGGAATATTCGGACGACTTAAAAGACTGGTTTGACCAAAACGTCAGCGAGGATTTTGACAGCGTTGTTTTGCAGATTAAAAAAATCCTCACCGAAGAAAGTTCGCTTATGGAAATTGTAAAGCTTATCGGTTCGGACGTTCTGCCCGACTCGCAAAGGCTGGTTCTGGAGGTTGCAAAAATCGTCCGTCTGGGATTTTTACAGCAGAATGCTTTCAACCCGACAGATACATACGTACCGCTCAAAAAGCAGTACCTTATGCTGAAAACCTGCCTTACCTACTACGAGGAGGCGAAAAAGCTCATTGCAATGGGCGTTCCCGTTTCGCAAATTCATCAGACGGGACTCACCGAAAAGCTTGTTTCTGTAAAATATGACGTTAAAAACGACGATTTTGCCGCGTTTGACAGATATGCAGACGAAATCAAAACCGAATTTGACAAAATCGGCGCACGATATGCTCCAAAAAAGGCGGTGCAGTAAATGGCAATAGAATATTTGGGTGTTAAAGAAATTTCGGGCCCTTTGGTTGTTTTGGAAAACGTAAAGGGCGCGTCATATGAAGAAATCGTCGAAATCGACGTCGGCGGAAAAGAAAAACGAATGGGACAGATTATCTCAATCGACGGCGACAAGGCGGTTGTTCAGGTTTTCGAGGGCACAGAGGGCATCTCGAAAATAAACACAAAAACACATCTTACGGGCGAGCCGTTAAAACTGCCGTTGTCAAAAGAAATACTCGGCAGAGTGTTCAGCGGTGTGGGAAAACCGATTGACGGACTCGGAAACATTTATCCCGACATCAAGGCAGACGTAAACGGCAAGCCGATAAACCCCGTATCGCGGGAATATCCGCGTAACTACATTGAAACGGGAATTTCGTCAATCGACGCGCTGACAACGCTTATCCGCGGACAGAAACTGCCTATTTTCTCGGGCAACGGACTTCCGCACGACGCGCTTGCGGTGCAGATTGCACGACAGGCGAAAATCGCAGATGACAAAGGCAGTGATTTTGCCATAGTTTTCGCGGCAATCGGTGTTAAAAACGACGTTGCTAACTACTTTAAAAAGGCGTTTTCGGACAGCGGTGTGCTCGAAAAGGTTGTTATGTTTTTAAACCTTTCAAACGACCCCGTTACCGAAAGAATTATCACTCCGCGTGCGGCGCTCACCGCGGCGGAATATTTGGCATTCACGCATAATATGCACATTCTGGTTATTATGACCGATATTTCGTCATATGCCGAGGCACTGCGTGAGGTTTCGTCGTCAAAGGGCGAAATCCCGTCAAGAAAAGGCTACCCGGGCTATCTCTATTCCGACCTTGCGTCACTCTACGAACGCGCAGGTATGGTAAAGGGCAAAAACGGCTCGGTTACGCAGATACCTATTCTTACAATGCCGAATGACGACATAACACACCCTATCCCCGACCTTACGGGCTACATCACAGAGGGTCAGATTGTTATGGACAGAGGACTTTTCCAGCGCGGAATTTATCCGCCGATAAGTGTTCTGCCGTCGCTTTCGCGTCTTATGAAGGACGGTATCGGCGAAGGCTACACGCGCGCCGACCATAACGACGTCGCAAACCAGCTTTTCGCGGCATACGCAAACGTTGCCGAGGTTAAAGCGCTCGCGTCGGTTATCGGCGAGGACGAACTTTCAAAAATCGACAAGCTTTATATAGAATTCGGCAAGCAGTTTGAGGAGAAATTCTTAAGTCAGCAAAAAGACGAGGAGCGAAGCATTACCGAAACGCTCGACCTCGGCTGGGAGCTTTTGAGAATTCTGCCCCGTGAAGAGCTTAACCGAATAGATACCAAAATTCTTGACGAATATTACGATAAAAATTAGCGCGGAGGTGAGAATATGGACGTTACGCTGTTTGCCACAAAAGGCAATCTTATCGCCGCAAAAAATTCGTTAAAGCTTTCAAAACAAGGCTACGATTTGCTCGACAAAAAGAGAAATATTCTCATTAAAGAAATGATGTCGCTCATCGAAAAAGCGCAGAGTATTCAGGGCGAAATTGACGGAAAATACCGCGAGGCTTATGCGTCGCTCCAGCGCGCAAACATCTCAATCGGCATTTCGGAGGTTGAAAAAATCAGCCGATGTACACACATTGAGGACGGAATTGACCTAAAATTCCGCAGTGTTATGGGCGTTGAAATCCCGTCAATCGACTACGAGGAGAAAAAGGCGGCAACCGAATACGACTTTTTCACCACGCCGTCAAGCCTTGATGACGCGTTTTTGAAATTCAACGAGGTGAAAAACCTCACAATCCGTCTTGCGGAAATCGAAAATTCGGTTTACCGTCTTGCGAGCAACATCAAAAAAACGCAGAAAAGGGCAAATTCGCTTAAAAATATTATGATTCCGCGCTACGAAAAAATTTCGTCCGACATTCAGAATGTGCTGGAGGAAAAAGAGCGCGAGGAATTTACACGGCTTAAGGTTATAAAAAACGGCAAAAACAAACAAAAGAATTAACGGAGTTTTTATGAAAACGCTGGGCATTGTGTGCGAATACAACCCGTTTCACAACGGGCACAAATATCACATCGCGGAGTCGAAAAGGCTCCTCGGGTGCGACACGGCGGTTTGCGCAATGAGCGGAAGCCTGGTTCAGCGCGGAGAAATTGCCGTTTTTGATAAATGGACGCGTGCGAAAAACGCAGTGGAAAACGGCGCCGATTTGGTGCTGGAAATCCCTGCGTTTTTTTGCTTGCAGTCGGGTGAAAAATACGCTTACGGCGCGGTGAGCGTACTCAATCTTTTGGGAAACGTCGATTATTTAAGCTTCGGCAGTGAGTGCGGTGATATAGATTTTCTGCAAAAAATCGCCGAAATCAAGCGAAAAAAAAGCTTTAACGATACGGTTAAAACCCTTATGCAAAGCGGAATGAGCTATCCTTCCGCAACCGAAAAGGCAATCGGTAAGTTTTTGGATAATTCATTCGGGGAACGGATTTTCTCACCCAACGACCTTTTGGGGGTTGAGTACATCAGCGCGGTTTACAAAACGAAAAGCAAAATGCGCCCCGTCACGGTAAAGCGTCATTTAACCGAACATTCGGGCGGAAAACCCGTCGGAAATTTCGCGTCGGCAAGCGAAATCCGCAAAATGATTTTTGAAGGTGCGGATTTTGACAAATTTTTGCCGTACTGCGCAAAAAATTACGAAATTTTTGACGAAAACAACGCGGAGAGCCTTATTCTCGGCTATTTCCGCTTAAAATGCGCGGAGAAAAACATTCTCGGCGGTGAACCCGGAATGGCGAACAGGCTTATCAAAAGTGCAAAAATTTCAAACAGTCTTGATGAATTTTACAAAAATGCGCTGTCCAAAAGATACACCGAAAGCAGAATTAAACGTATGTCAAAATGTGCGTTTTTTGATATTAAGAAAAATTCGGTTTTGGATTATATCCGTCCGCTTGCAATGAACGAGCGCGGACGAAAACTTTTGAAAAATTCGCCCGGCAAAAATTTAATCGTCACCAAAACCGCCGACTTTAACGGCAGTAAAAATTCGATGTTTAAATATGATATTCTCGCAACCGACTTTGCGTATCTTTGTGCAAACGATAAGACAAAAAGAATGAGCGGCGCAGATTTTTATACACCGCCCGTTTATATTAAAAATTAGTTTTATGTCAAAATATAACTATTTACAAAAGACAGTTTTGCCGTCTTTCGCCGATTTGTACATCAAATCCATAATGTAATTCACATATGCGCCGTCCGAAAAATTCGGGGTGCATTTTTTGTTTTCGTAAACACAGTTTAAAAAATTGTAAAGACAGTGAACGTGACCGCGGAGCCAGCCGATACTGCTTTTTGAGCTGGGGAAAAGTCCGCCCGGCGCGTCAAAACGCTGAACGCACTCAATTTGTTTAAAACCTCGCTCGCCCCCGAAAACGTCCTCTTTCTGCGTGTTGTCGAAATAATAAAGATAGTTCGCGTCCATAAGATTAAACCGCAGAGCGCCCTTGTCGCCGTAAATTTCAAACGAAAGCTCGTCGTTGGTGCCTGTTGAAATTTTGGAAATCGTCATAACTCCGTTAGCGCCGTTTTTCATCGTCACAAGCGCGTGTGCCTCGTCCTCGGCGGCGATTTTCACCGTATTTCCGTCCTTGTCGGGGCGCTCGGGATAGAGAATTTTCGTCTTGCAGAAAATGTCCGCGTAGTTGCCCAAAAGGTAACGCATAAGGTCGATAACGTGCGAGCCGAGGTCGACAATCACGCCTCCGCCCCCCTTTTCGCCGTCCTGTTTCCAGCCAATCGGCTTGTTTTTGTCAATCGAACCCGAGTGCAGAAACTTTGCCTCAAACGTTAAAATTTTGCCGATTTTGCCCTCGTCAATCATCTTTTTTGCAAGCATTGTTGCAGGGAAAAATCGGTTTTGAAAGGTAATCTGCGTGCATTTTTCGTAATTTTTCTCCAAATCCGCAATTTTTTCCGCGTCCGCAAGCTTCGACACCAGCGGTTTGTCGCAATAAATGTGCTTTTTTGCTTTCACAGCGGAAAAAATCTCGTCCGCGTGCAGATAATTCGGCGTGCAGATGTCCACAATGTCGATACTCTCGTCGTTTATAATATCGTCAAAATTGTCGGTGTAATTTTCGTAACCCATTCGTTCCGCCGCGTTTTTCGCGCTCTCTTTGCCTGACGCGCACACGGTTTTCAAGTTTATTTTAAACGGCAGATTTTCGTAATAAAGCGGAATTGTTTTATAGCCGAAAGTGTGAGTTTTTCCCATAAAACCGCATCCTACAAGCCCTATGTTAAACGTTTTCATAAAAAATCTCTCCCAAATTTTTAAAATTTTTCAACTAAATTATACCCCTTTTTTCGCAATTTGTCTACATAACTCTTGCAAATTTTTATAAATAGTGTTATTATGATTATAATTTGTGAGAAAGGGGGAGCGTTTTTGGACGAAAAATCAATAATTCTTCGCGCGCAGGACGGCGACGACGAAAGTTTTTCCCTGCTCGTCGAAAAATATAATGACGCGGTTTTTACCGTTTGCTATGCGGTTTTGAAAGATTATCACAACGCGAACGACGCCGCCCAGGACACATTTATCAAGGCATATAAAAACATTAAAAAGTTCAAGTTCGACTCCTCGTTTCAGACCTACATAACGAGAATTGCAATAAACACCTGCAAGGACGAATTCAGAAAAATGTCGCGCCAAAACGGGAATTTGAGCATTGACTCGGACGAAAACTTGTGTGAAATAAAGGATACGTCCGACACGCCCGAAAAGGCACTTGAGAAAAAGGAAAGGCGCGATGCCGTGCGGAATGCGATTGCAAGTCTGCCTCAAAAATACCGCGAGGTAATTGTTCTCCGCGATATAAACGGCATATCGTACGAGGAAATCGCAAAAATTCTGAAATCGTCGCAGGGCACGGTAAAATCGCGCATTAACCGCGCCCGGAGCGCATTAAAAGAAATTTTGCAAAAAGACGGAACTTTTTTGTAACTTGAAACGTCTAATAGGTGTAACAGGATAAAAACACGAAAGGAGGGCGCGGTTTATGGACTGCAAAAAGGCAAAAAATTTAATGTCGGCATATGTTGACGGTATGCTTGAAAACGCCGAAAAATCGGCATTTGAGGCGCACATACACACCTGTAAAGACTGCAAACGCGAACTTGATTTGTTAAAAAACACGCTTATTCTTCTCGCCGATGCAAAATACTCTGCGCCCGAAAATTTCACATATGAGGTGCGCGAAAAATTGAAATCCGCTGTTCCCGAAAAAAGACGCGCGTTTGCGCGTTTCGGAAAATTTTCCGCTTGGGCGGCGGCATTTGTCATTCTTGCCGCGGTTGCAATCGGAAACCCCGTCTGGAAAGAATTTAACGACAGAACCGTGAAGAACGCCGTTGAAAAATCCGATAAATTTGTGCAAAACAAAGATGACGGATTTATGGAAAAATCAAGCGCTGATATTACGGAAAATGCCGAAAAAGAAACCGCGGACGAAAAAGAAACGGAAAGCACAAAAAAGACAGACAATCAGGAAAAGTCATTTGACGAAAATAAAATTTACGGTAAACCGACCGAAAAATATAGCGCAAATACGGAAAAAATTCAGCCCGAAACAGGCGGGAAACAGGAAATTCCGCAAGAATCCGGCACCTTAAAAACCGAGGAAACCGAAAAGGCGCAAAACAAAATACAAGCCGGCAACGGCGATACGGCAAGCAAAATTTCGCGGTCGACGGCAGACGAAGCCGACACAATGCCGATTAGCATTTATTCTGACTACACCGCCGAAAACTCTGATACAGACCGGGAATCCGCACCTGACCGGGGAACGTTTAAAATGGCGTCGGGCGCCTCAAACTTTGCATATGAACCCGCAAAAATTACCGTAAATTCCAAGCTTAATTTAGCCGAAACGGAAAAGAAAATCGGCGAAATTCTCGGCTTTGAAATTATGGGTGAAAACGGCGAAATTACCCTTACCGTCACCGCCGAACAGTACCGTCTGCTCGCCAAAAAGCTTGGCAATGACCCCGATTTTGACGGTTTTGATGATATAAATACGGAAAATATTACAGAAATTTCAATTTTTATAAAATAAACCTTTTATTTTTAATAATTTTATGATAAAATATAAGCGTAATAATGCTTATATTTTATTTTTTAGGAGAAAATTATGTCTGCAAAAAACGTACTTTTATCGCTGAACAAATTCTTCCCGCTCCCCGTTCACCCGTTTAACTTACAAAACGAGGGCAAAATGAGTTATGCCGAATGGCAGTTTTTAAAGGGCGCGGACACCATAAAAAACTACACCGCGTTCACCTCGCCCAAGGATATGTTTGAGGGCAAAACGGTTCTCGACATCGGCTGCGGTGCGGCAGGAAAATCGCTTTATTATGCGTCGATGGGCGCAAATAAGGTGTACGGCGTGGACGTTGTGGCGCATTATAAGGAGGAGTCGGAAAAGCTTGCCGAGCAAAAAGGTCTTTCGGACAAGTTTGAATTCCGTCTCTGCGACGCGAAAGAGCTTGCGTTTGACGATAAAACCTTTGACACAATTATTATGAACGACTCGATGGAGCACGTTGCCGAGCCCGAAAAGGTGCTTGCCGAGTGTTACCGCGTGCTCAAAGACAACGGCAGACTGTTTATAAATTTCTGTCCTTATTTCCACCCGTACGGCGCGCATTTATCCGACGTAATCGGCATACCGTGGGTGCATATGATGTTTTCGCAGAAAACTATGATAAGCGCATACAAAGACCTTATTTCCGATATGCCCGACAAGGATATGCGCATAAAATTCCGCTTTTCAAAAGACGAAAACGGCAGCGAAACAATTTCGTACATCAACAAAATGACCATAAAACGTTTCAACCGCATTTTGAAAAGTTCGCCGTTTAAGGTGGTATACCGACGCGAAATTCCGCTTCGCACCGCGTTTGTTCCGCTTGCAAAATGCCCCGGAGCGAAAGAAATGTTTGTGAAAATGGTCGCGGCGGTTCTGGAAAAATAGCAAAATCAAAGGAGCGTTTGTCCGATGGTAAACATTATGATTGTTGACGACGAAACGCCGTCAAGACGGCAGGTTTTGAGCGAGCTTACAAAGCTCGGATACGAGCGGAAAAACATCTGCGAGGCGCAAAACAGCACGGCGGCGCTGAAGCTTATGCAGAATTTCAAGCCCGACATTTTAATCAGCGACATAAGTATGCCCAAAATGCTCGGCACAGACCTTGCACAGAGGGTTTTGGAGATTTATCCGAAATGTAAAATTATATTTTTCACGGGTTACTCCGACAAAGCGTATATGAAAGCGGCAATCAGGCTCAACGTTGTGGATTACCTTGAAAAACCGCTTGACTCCGCGGAATTTGCCGCGGCGGTGAAAAAAGCCGAGGACGAGGCGAAAGAGCTTGCAACGCAGGATATATTTGCCGATGAAACGGGCGCGCGTCTTTTGGAGTATATGTTCAAAAACCAGAGCGTTCCCGATGAACTTAAAAATCTTCCGCAGTACAAGGCGGTGACAAACTCGCGCGTGCTTGCCGCGATTATCGTTCCCGAGGGCGAATACGACCTTGCGTCGGTGGCGAAAAGCCTTATAAACAACGCAAAACAGACGTCGGTGAACGTTATAAACCGCTACAAAAATAACGGCGTGATTGAGGTTTTGTTCTACTCAAACACCATAAATTTAAAACAAGACACAGAAAAAATTTTCCGCGCGCTTTTTTCAAATCTCAAGGACGGCGAAACAGTGAAATGCGCCGCCGGCAGTGTGGAAATGAGCGGAAAAGATACCTACATATCGTACGAAAACGCGGTCTGCGCACTGGACAACGCGTTTTTCCACCAGCCGAACAAGGCAATTTTTTATTCCGAGCAGACGGGCAAAAACGACATTGATAACGACAAAATCACAAAGGAATTTTACAATCTTCTCACCGAGGAAAAGTATGCCGAGGCGAAAACTCTCGCCGAAAATTTATACAAGCATTTATACAAAAGCAACATTATGATGAGCTCGGCGGCAAAAAAGCTTTACTACAACATTTCCGAGATGATTTACAAGTTTTTCAAGAATTATTTTTTCGCCTACAACAACGAATACAGCCTTTTTGACAACGCGTTTGACATTCTCGAGGCAAAGTCGCTGGACGATTTGCACAATCATCTTCTCGGAACGCTCACGCGCATTGAAAAGCTGGTTAACACCGCGGATTTCAACAGCCTTGTGAAATCTGCACTTCTTTATATGGAAAGAAATTTTCAAAATCCAAACCTTTCCATTGTGGATATTGCCACAGGGTGCAGCGTCAACGCGAACTATCTTTGCGGTACGTTTAAGTCGATAACCGGCGAAACAATCAACCATTACGTCAACAATCTGCGCGTTAACAAGGCGAAAAATCTCATTCTCGACACCAACAAAAGCATTGCCGAAATATCCTCGCTGTGCGGTTTTAACGACGCGAAATATTTCTGCAAGGTTTTTGCAAAATACACAAATCACACACCGACAAGCTTTAAGAAAAAATTCAAATAGAGGTGACTTCTTTTGATTATCGGCATTGACATCGGAGGCACGAAATGCGCCGTTATAAAGGGAAATTTGGACGAAAACGGCAAAATTGAAATTATAAAAAAAATTAAAACCGACACAAAAAACATAAAACCCGAAAAGGCGCTTGACCTTTTCTGCAAGCAGATTGACGAGATTGCGGACGGCGAAAAAATCGACGCAATCGGCGTGAGCTGCGGAGGCCCGCTGGACGAAAAAAGGGGCGTTATTATGTCGCCTCCCAATCTGCCAGGCTGGGACGACGTGGAAATTAAAAAATTTTTGGAAAACAAATATCACGTCAGCGTTTCGGTGCGCAACGACGCGAACGCGTGCGCGCTTGCCGAGTGGAAATTCGGCGCGGCGAGAGGATATTCCAACGTTGTTTTTCTCACGTTCGGCACGGGTATGGGCGCCGGTTTGATACTTGACGGCAAGCTTTATTCCGGAACAAACGGTATGGCAGGCGAGGCGGGGCACATTCGTCTTGCGTCCGACGGTCCGCGGGGATTCGGCAAAAACGGCTCGTTTGAGGGTTTTTGCAGCGGCGGCGGAATTGCAAAAATGGGAAAATCCGAGGCGGAAAACGCGCTTAAAAACGGCAAAAGCCTGTCGTACTGCAAAAACATCGGCGAAATTGACGATATAAGCGCGAAAAAAATTGCGGAATGTGCAAACGAGGGTTTTGACGACGCAAAGGAAATTTACCGAAAATGCGCGCAGAAACTCGGTATGGGGCTGTCGATTTTGATTGACGTTTTAAATCCCGAAATTATTGTTATCGGCTCGGTTTTCAAGCGTGCGTACGGTCTTTTGGCGGACGAGATGCAAAAAGTTCTCGAAAAAGAGGCGCTTTCGTATTCGCTGGACGTTTGCAAAATTGTGCCGGCTGAATTTGACGAAAACCTGGGCGACCTTGCCGCGCTCGCGGCGGCGCTTGACAAATAGACAAACATAAGAGAAAGGACAGATGTTATGAAAAATGAATTTTACGAAAGATACCCTATGCTTAAAGAAAACGAGGATAAAATCGAGAAAGTTATCGAGGCGATTATAAATACATACAACAGCGGCGGAACAGTGCTTTTGTGCGGAAACGGCGGTTCAGAGAGCGACTGTGACCACATTGTGGGCGAATTTATGAAAGGTTTTATGCTCAAAAGACCGTTTAAGGGCGAGGACAGGAACGCGATTGTGAAAGCGTTCGGCACGGAGGACGCGGTGAAAAATTTTCAGTACGCGGTGCCTGCCATTTCGCTTCCGTCACTTTCGGCGGTTAACACGGCGTTTATCAACGACGTTGCGCCCGATTTTGTGTATGCACAGCTTATGTACGGCTACGGCAAAAAAGGTGACGTTGCGATAGGAATTTCGACGTCGGGCAACTCGAAAAACGTGGTTAACGCGCTTATCGCGGCAAAGGCAAAAGGAATGTTCACCGTTGCGCTCACGGGCGCAAAACCCAACCGTTCGGAGGAAATCGCCGACGTTTCAATAAAAGTGTGTGAAACCGAAACGTATAAGGTTCAGGAGTTGCATTTGCCGACGTATCATTATATTTGCGCCGAGGTTGAGCGACGTTTGTTTGAGTAAAAAAATTTGTGTTTGTTTGGGCAAAATTCACGAAATAAATATGTACGGGACGATGCCTGCATCGTCCCGTACAACAAAAATCACATATGTTATAATATAAAATTTAACAACACAAAAACCGCTTAAAACGTATGTTTTAAGCGGTTTTACACATCATAAAATAAATTTTAACCGTATAACGGAAAAATTACTTCATCATACTTGCAACTTCGTCAGCGAAATTTTCTTCTTTCTTTTCAAGACCCTCGCCTTTTTCAAATCTAACGAAATCAACAAGTTTAATGCCTTTTTCTGCAAGGTATTTTTCAACTTTGTAGTTGGAATCTTTAACAAATTCCTGCTGATTTAAGCAGTTGAGCTCATAGAATTTGTTAACCTTGCCTGTGAGCATTTTTTCAAGAATGTTTTCGGGTTTGCCGGCATTCTTGGGATCTTCTTTCATCTGCGCAAGAATGATATGCTTTTCTTTTTCAAGGTCTTCAGCCGGAACTGTTGTCTTGTCAAGATAAAGCGGATTCATAGCGGCAATCTGCATTGCAGCGTCTTTAGCGGCAGCTTTTGCGTCGTCTGTGAGGTCGCCCTCAACTTTAACCATAACGCCTATTCTGCCCTCGCCGTGGATATAAGTTACAACGTTTCCTTCAAAACGTGCAAATCTTCTGATTTTCATATTCTCGCCGATTGTGAGGATTTTCTCGCGGAGTTCCTCCTCAACAGTCTTTGTATCGTCGAATTTGAGAGCGTTAAGAGCCTCAAGGTCAGCAGGATTGCTGTCTGCAACAATTTTTGCAAGAGCGCCTACAAACGCTTTAAAATCAGCGTTTTTGCCGACAAAGTCGGTTTCGGAGTTAACCTCGATAATAGCGCCCACGGAAGCGTCGTCGCTTGTGTACGAGCTTACAATACCTTCAGCGGCAATTCTGCCTGCTTTTTTTGTAGCCGCCGCAAGACCTTTTTCTCTCAAAAGCTCCATAGCTTTTTCCATATCGCCGTCAGACTCGGTAAGCGCTTTTTTGCAGTCCATCATACCGCAGCCTGTTTTTTCTCTTAATTCTTTAACGTCTTTAGCTGTAAACATTAAAATTTCTCCTTTCGCAATCCGATATTATTCTTCAGCCGCTTCTTCTTTTTCAGCCTCGGGAGCGAGCTGTTCGCCCTGTCTGCCCTCGATAACCGCGTTAGCGATTGTAGCAGTGATAAGTTTTACGGCTCTGATTGCGTCGTCGTTGCCGGGGATTACATAGTCAACTTCGTCGGGATCGCAGTTTGTATCAACGATAGCAACAACGGGGATACCGAGTTTTTTAGCCTCCGCAACCGCGATTTTCTCTTTTCTCGGGTCAACGATAAAGAGCGCGCCGGGGAGTTTTTTCATATCTTTAATACCGCCGAGGTATTTGTCGAGTTTTTCGATTTCAAGGTTTAATTTGATAACTTCTTTTTTGGGAAGAAGGTCAAATGTGCCGTCCTCCTCCATTTTGCGGAGCTGATTTAATCTTTCAATTCTCTGCTTGATGGTTTTGAAGTTTGTCATCATACCGCCGAGCCATCTTGCGTTAACGTAGTACATACCTACTCTTTCGGCTTCTTCTTTAATAGAATCCTGCGCCTGTTTTTTAGTACCTACGAACAAAATGTCCTGACCGCTTTCTGCGACTTCTTTAACAAACGCATAAGCTTCTTCGATTTTTTTAACGGTTTTCTGAAGATTGATGATGTAGATACCGTTTCTTTCGGTGTAGATGTACTCTGCCATCTTCGGGTTCCATCTTCTCGTCTGGTGACCGAAGTGAACACCTGCTTCGAGAAGCTGTTTCATAGAAATTACTGACATTATAAAATTCCTCCTTTTGTTGTACCTCCGCACAAAATATCAGCCCTGACAAACAAGGCCACACGATTGGAATTTTTTGTGCGTGCGTAATCGTACGGATAATATGTTACCACAAATTACATCAAAAATCAAGAGTTTTTTTAAATTTTTTCAAACCGCAAAACACACAGGATTTTCACCGTGCCGATTTTCCTTTTTATGACGGGAATTTTACGCATCTTATGCTTTTATTTTACATATTTTTACAATTTCCGAGCATTCGGGGGTTATGTAAACCTCAAACTTTTCAACAGATAAATTATGCAAAATTTATGTAAAACTGTGGATAACTTATGTTTAAACCTCAAAATAAGGCTTGTTTTTGTGGATAACTTTGTGGATATGTGGATTATTTGCCTGATTTTATTCAAATATTACATTTGTGTTTCAAGAATTTGCGCATAAAAATTATGTCACCTTTCCGTCAATTCCGATTTCAAAATTTTTATCGCAAAACTGTTGATTTTTGACGCGATTTTTACTATACTGTTCATATCGGCTCAAAATTTTTAATAAAATTTACTGAAAATATTAAAAATGAGGGCGGATTTATGGAATTTATAAAAAGATATTTCAAGCATTTTTGTTTTGCGTTTATTGTGCTTATCGGGCTTTCTGCGGTGATTTTCAATCCCGTCGGACGGCTTGACGCAGACACCGACGCAGGACGGATTAAATTTATTGAAAAATACGGCTGGAAAGTGGAAAAAGTGCCGTATTTATGCGAAAAAGTGCAAATTCCCGTAACGTTTGACAGCGCGCTTGAAAATTATGCGCAAATTCAAAAAAGGTCGGGATTTGACCTTTCAAAGTACCGCGGTGCGGTTGCCGAGCGCTGGTCCTACCGCGTTTTAAACCACGCCGGCGACGAAAAATATGCCTATGCAAATGTTTTTGTGTATCAGGGCAAAATTATAGCCGCGGACATCGTAAGCCCGAAAATCGACGGGTTTATCACGTCGGTAAACGACACCGAATACATTAAAAAGGAGTAAAAAATGCGTCTGGACAAATTTCTGGCGGACTGCGGACAGGGCAGCCGAAAGGACATAAAAAAGATGATTACAAACGGTCTTGTGACGCTTGACGGCGCGGTTTGCAAATCGGCGCAGACGGCGGTTGACGAAAACAGCGACGTTGCGCTTTGCGGAAAAAAGATTGTTTACGAAAAATTTATCTATCTTATGATGAACAAACCGCAGGGATACATCAGCGCAACCGAAGATACGCGCAAAAAGACGGTTTTGGACCTTTTGGGCGATGAATACAAATACTTTTCGCTTTTTCCCGCGGGCAGGCTAGACATCGACACCGAGGGTTTTTTGCTCCTCACCAACGACGGAAATTTTGCGCACAATATTCTCTCGCCCAAAAAGCACGTGGACAAGACGTATTTTGCGAAAATCGACGGGCAAATCACCGATGAACACATAAAAATGTTTGCGGACGGGATTGTACTTGACGACGGCTACAAAACGCTCCCGTCGCGTCTTAAAATTTTAAAATCGGACGAAAATTCGAGCGAAATCGAAATTACCGTCCGCGAGGGCAAATTTCATCAAATAAAGCGTATGTTTGATGCCGTCGGCACGCACGTTGCGTATCTCAAACGCATTGCAATGGGCGGTCTTTATCTTGACGAAAGCCTTGGAAAAGGCGAAGTGAAAAAGCTTACAAAAGAAGAAACCGAAAAAATTACCGGAGGACAAAATGGACATAATCAAAACGCTTTGCAGTGAATTAAACATAAAAAAGGAGCAGGCGGAAAACACAATAAAACTGCTCGACGAGGGTAACACAATCGCGTTTATAGCGCGTTACCGAAAAGAAGTGACAGGCTCTTTGGACGACAAAATTCTGCGCACATTTTACGACCGTCTTAACTATCTTCGGTCGTTTAACGAGCGCAGTGACGAGATTATCCGACTCATAACCGAACAGGGCAAAATGACGGACGAAATTCTCACTGCCGTAAACAACGCGAAAATTTTGCAGGAACTTGAGGACATTTACCGTCCGTATAAGCAGAAAAAGCGCACAAGGGCGACAATCGCAAAAGAAAAAGGGCTTGAACCGCTTGCAAATATCATACTTCTTCAAAAGGAAAATTCGGGCGATTTAAACGAAATTGCGTCGCCGTTTATAAATCCCGAAAAGGGTACGGAAAGCGCGGAGGAGGCGATTTCGGGCGCGTGTGACATCATTGCCGAAATGCTGTCCGACAACGCGGACTGCCGAAAATTTATACGTAATTTCACACAGCGCGAGGGTATTCTGCGCACAAAAAATACAAAGGACGAAGACTCGGTTTACCGTATGTATTACGACTTTTCCGAACCGCTCAAAAAGGTTGCCGACCACCGCATTTTAGCCATAAACCGCGGTGAAAAAGAGGAATTTTTAAGCGTGTCCGTTGAGGTTGACGAGGACAAAATTTTTGCGCGCCTTGAAAAGGAAATTATCAAAAACGAAAATTCGATATACACCGATATTTTGAAAGAAACGGTGCGCGACGCATACAAGCGTCTTATCGCGCCGTCAATCGAGCGCGAGGTGAGGGGATTTTTCACCGAAAACGCGTCGGAAAACGCAATAAAACTGTTTTCAAAAAATCTGGACAGGCTCCTTATGCAGCCGCCGATTAAGGGCAAAACCGTTCTCGGCGTTGACCCCGGATACAGGACAGGCTGTAAGGTCGCTGTTATCGACAAAACGGGAAAGGTGTGCGACACCGGCATAATTTTCTGCACACTTGCGCATCACGATAAGGAAAAATCAAAAAAATACGTGCTTTCGCTCATTGAAAAATACGGCGTTGACCTCATTGCAATCGGCAACGGAACCGCGTCGAAAGAGAGCGAAATGTTCATTGCCGACGTTATAAAAGATGCGGACAGGAAAGTTTATTACCTTATTGTCAACGAGGCGGGCGCGTCGGTTTATTCCGCGTCGAAAGAGGGCGAGGAGGAGTTTCCCGATTTCACGGTTGAACAGCGCAGTGCGGTGTCAATCGCACGCCGCTGCCAGGACCCTCTGGTGGAATTTGTCAAAATCGACCCGAAATCAATCGGCGTGGGACAGTATCAGCACGATATGAACCAAAAACGCTTGAAAGAGGCACTCACGGGCGTTGTGGAAAACTGCGTTAACACCGTCGGCGTTGACCTTAACACCGCATCGTATGCGCTTTTGAGCTACGTTTCGGGCATAAATCAGACAGCGGCGAAAAATATCGTTAAATACCGCGAGGAAAACGGCGAATTTTCGTCGCGCAAAGAACTTTTGAAAGTTGACAAGATCGGGCCGAAAGCATTTTTGCAGTGCGCAGGATTTCTGCGCATTCCCGACGGCGGTGAAATTCTCGACAACACGGGCGTTCACCCCGAATCGTACAAAGCGGCGCGCGCACTTTTGAAAACGCTCGGCTACACCGAAAGCGACGTTGCAAACCGCGCGGTCGGCGACATTAAAGAGCGTATGAAAACCATTGATTTACAGCATTTCTGCGCAGACAACAACGTCGGCGAAATCACCGTTTCGGACATTGCCGATTCGCTTTTAAAGCCGGGCAGAGACGTCCGCGACACATTGCCGAAACCGCTTTTGCTCACCGACGTTTTGAGCATTTCCGACCTTAAAGAAGGTATGATTTTGACCGGCACGGTGCGCAATGTCACCGACTTCGGCGCGTTTGTTGACATCGGCGTTCACCAGGACGGACTTGTGCACATTTCGCAAATCTGCGACCGCTACATCAAAAACCCCACCGAGGTGCTATCGGTCGGCGACATTGTGAAAGTCAAGGTTTTGGAGGCGGACGAGGCGAAAAAGCGCATTTCGCTGTCTATAAAAGAAGCGAAATAGTGTAGCATATGCACAATAATCACAAAAAACAAGCAACGGTTTTTTGCGTTTTCACCAAAAATATTGACAAGTAAAAATCGGCAATATCCAACATAACCAAACAGGGTGCCGAAAATCGCTTTAACCGTTGTGCAAAACCCACTAAAGGCGCGGTGCAAAGGGCAAAAATTTGCCTTAAAAACAGCCTTTTTATGCAATGTTGCTAAATATCTTTTCGGATTTTTGTGCAATTACCTAATTCCATTAAATTGAAATTTGTGGTATCATATTACCGTAAACTGATATAGTGTATTTAAATGCAAAAAATTTTTTTGCAATATAAAATAACTGCCACGGTTGCAAATAATTCATCACACGGGAGGTAATAAAATGGCAAGTCTTAAATTGGATCACATTTATAAAAAATACGCAGGCGGCGTTGTTGCCGTTTCAGATTTCTGCCTCGAAATTGCCGACAAAGAATTTATCGTTCTTGTTGGACCTTCGGGCTGCGGTAAATCCACAACATTGAGAATGATTGCAGGTCTTGAAGAAATTTCGGAAGGTGAACTTTACATAGGCGACAAGCTTATGAACGACGTCGCTCCGAAAGACAGAGATATTGCAATGGTTTTCCAGAACTACGCTTTGTATCCGCATATGACGGTTTACGAAAATATGGCGTTCGGTCTTAAGCTCCGCAAAACACCGAAAGACGAAATTAACAGACGTGTTACCGAAGCTGCAAAAATCCTCGATATCGAACATCTTCTCGACAGAAAGCCGAAGGCTCTCTCAGGCGGACAGAGACAGAGGGTTGCGCTCGGCCGTGCTATCGTTCGTGAGCCTAAAGTATTCCTTATGGACGAACCGCTCTCCAACCTCGACGCGAAACTTCGTGTTCAGATGAGAACGGAAATCGGCAAACTGCATCACAGATTGCAGACAACATTTATCTATGTAACCCACGACCAGACAGAGGCTATGACAATGGGTTCGAGAATTGTTGTTATGAAAGACGGTCTTATGCAGCAGGTTGATTCGCCGATTAACCTTTACAACTATCCTTGCAATATGTTCGTTGCAGGCTTTATCGGAAGCCCGCAGATGAACTTTATCGACGCAGAGGTTGTTTCTAAAGACGGCGGAATTTATCTTACATTCGGCGACCACAGCGTTAAGCTTGAAGAAACAAAAGCTAAAGCTGTTGAAGAAAAAGGCTATGTCGGCAAAACAGTTGTTATGGGCATCCGCCCCGAAGATTTGCACGACGAAGAAGCATTTATCTCGATTGCTAAAGACTGCGTAGTTAAAGCAAACGTAGACCTTACAGAGGTTATGGGTGCTGAAACATATCTGTACCTTACAATCGCAGGAACACCGTTCGTTGCAAGAGTAAGCCCCAGAAGCACAGCACAGAAAGATGACGTTATCGACATCGCGTTCGACGCGCATAAGATACACGTATTCGACAAGGAAACACAGCTTACAATCGTTAACTGATAAACAAGCGTTGTGTTATTAAAACCAACGGAACAGCGTGAGCATCGTTCTATTACAAACATTAAAATCAAAACCTCGGTCATACGGCCGAGGTTTTTTCGTTCTTATGTGTTTTGATAATTATGCAGAAATGTGTCCATTTCTGCAATATATAATTCTATCATAAAATATTGTAGGGGACGATGCGCACATCGTCCCGTTTTGTTTTACGAAATCTATGTTGTATATCGAAATCTATGTTTGTATATTTATAACCTTATGTTTTGCGGTTTATGTTTGCATAACATTGCGGAAATTTTTGTTTTGTATGGATTTTATATATGCGGGACGATGTGGGCATCGTCCCCTGCAATGTAAATTGCACATTTCTCACAAATCGAAATTTAATCATTAAACAATATAATGATTGATATACGAGGGAATGTTTGCAAATACGCAAATAAACACGTACGGTAAATAAGCGCAAAATAAACAAACACGCGGTGCAATAAATAAACATACAAAAAAAGAACCGCTCGAAATGAGCGGTTCTTTTAATTTGCTTATATTTAACTCTGTTAAGAATTAAAGGTCAGCGTCGTCAGCTTTTACAACTGTGTCAGCTGTTTTAACTTCATCTTTGATTTCAGCGCCTACAGTGCCACCAGCAACAACTTTAACTTTGAATGTCAAAGTTTTTATATCTTTGCCATCAACTTTAACTGCAATCTTGTAAACTTTTACAGTTGCATCTGTGTTAGTTGTATCTTCCACAGCATCGCCAAATGTAATACCAGTTGTAACTTCTTTAGCATCTTCATCGTTTACTTTTTTTGTTACTTTGATAGCAGCTTTCGCAGCATCAACATCATCGTAAGTTTTGTCTTCGATTGTTGCATCATAAACGATTTTGTCTTCGCCGCCGAACAATTTAGCGGGTTTAGCCTGTGCTTTACCGTCGAACGAGATGATATCGATCTCATCATCTTCGTATGTTCTGATAAGAACGTAGTAAGCAGCATCTTTGTCAGCATCGTATTTGTCTATATCGCCGTATGTGTAAGAACCAATCGAGAGCGATGTGTTCTTTGCATTACCTGTAACTGTGTACTGGTTAGCTTTAGAAACTGTGAACTGGTCACCGTTCTTGTCAGCTTTGTAGCCTTTGCCTGCAACAGCAGCAGTTACACCAACTGTAACAGTAGCGTCGTTCGATGTCTTATCCATAATGTAACCAAGATAGAATGCGTCACCGTCTTTAACGCTTACTTTGTCACCGTCAGCAGTGTAGTTTTTAGCGAATTTAGCATTGAATGCAAATGTCTTTGTGTTGTTGCTTGCAACAGTTGTCTGACCAACTACTGCGTATTTAGAAACAAGACCTTCTGCATTTGCAGTATACATAAATACTGTACCGATTGCGAAATCTTCAGGAGCTACATCACTGTATTTCTGTGTATACTCATCATCATCGAAGATAAGTTCAACTTTTTCGCCGTCTTTGTATGCAACAACTTTAGTTACTTCTTTGTCGTCAACCATTGTGTCTCTCTTAGATTCAACGATTGCAAGACCTGCGCCGTCTTCAAATACAGCGTCAGCTGCAACGATTGCAACTGCACCGTAATATCCGTCATCATCTTTGTTGTAAAGAAGTGCGGTGTAATCATTATCGTCAACGAAGTAAGATACATCGCTTACTTTTGTGCTCGACGGATTGTCGAAGTCTACATCAAAGATAACTGCATCGTCAGCCAAGAGGTATTTACCAAGTTTCTGACCGTTAGCTTTGTATGTTTCTTTTGTAGCAGTTGTGCTTGCAATACCGAAATCTACATCTTCAGTTGTAACTTTGTCTGTAGAAGCAGGTGTTACTTCAACGATTTCATTGCTCGAGTTGAGTTTGAAAGTGATAAGTCTCTTTGCAACTTCAGCTGAACGATTAGCTTCAGTGATCTCATCAAGCTCATCTGTGAAAGCATCATTAAAGCTGTTTCTGATTTCTTTCGATGTAGACAATACATCTTTCCAAGTTGTTTTTTCGAGGCTCGATACCAAATCGGAAGAAGCTTTGTCTTTTGTATTTTCTTTGATGTATTTGCCTGTGTTCGGGTTAACAAATCTTACAGAAGAAGCGAAGTCATATGTAACCTCTTTGCCTTCTTTTGTCATAATTGTAACCTGAGGAGCAGTAGATTTGTTAGAAGATGTGTAAGCCGAGAGGATTAAGCCATAGTTGTCAGATGTAAGTTTGTCACCCTCAAAACCTACGATATCACCGTTGATACCAATGTAGAAAGTACCTTCAGCCTGAAGATCGATTTTGCTCTTGTTGTATATACCAGCATCGCCTGTAGCAACATCATAGTCTTTACCGTCAACGCTGATTGTAAGGTCAGAACCGTCTGCGTCGTACTCTTTAACTGCGCCTGTTACAGTGCTGTCTTTAAGAACAACGATATCCAAAGCTTCATAGTTAGCTTTTGCATAGTTAAGTTTCGGTCTTACTGCTTTCTCATCTTTAGAAGTGATGAGCAATGCGAGAACGTCGCCGTTAGCGATGTCTGTCATTTCAAGTGCTTTACCGTTTGCATCTTTGATAGAAACGATAGCGTCGTCGTTGTCGATATCAAGGTCAATCTTTGTGCCCTGGAGCGTTTCGATAATACCTTTCTTTTCGTCAACTTTGTCAGCAATCAAGTGCATATACTCGGAAACTTTAACGATATCATATTTGTTATCGTTATCCCAGTCAATGAACTCAACTGTTGCAGAAACGTCAGATGTCAAAGCAGTAAGGTCAGCAATGTTGTTGTTCCAAGCTGCAACGTAGTTACCGTTGAGGTTAACTTTTGTGCCGTCACCGCTTGTAACGCCGTCTTTGTAGTATCTGATGTACGGTTTTGCTTTATCACCCTTTGTCAAATCTTTTTCTGTGTCGTTAAGATCACCAGCTTTGATTACGAGTGTGTTTGTGTTGTCACCGTCGATTTCAGCAGCCTGAACAGTCCATTTGCCCGATACTTTAGAAACGTAAAGGATAACAGATGTAGCAACTAAATCTTCAGCGTCTGTAAGACCAGCCTCAAATGTGTGGTTTCTAACTGTCTGATTGTCGTTTTTGAAAGCAAGTGCGCTTTCGGGGCAATCATAGTCGTCGTCCATTGCAAAGTAGATTTTGCCGGCGTCTGTTTTGTTATTAGAACCGCTGTAGTCTACTTTAGAGTTAGCAAGGATTGTACCGCCTAATTTGTAGATACCCATTTTTGTCAAGAGAGTAGATTTGTCATGGTCATCATTTTTCTTCATGATTTCGTAAGAGATTTCTGTACCGAAACCAACCTGCTCCATAACGGGGATATCAAGTGCGTTGTAAGTCATTGTAGCAACAATGTTTCTTGCAGCGCCTGTGCCCTGTGCAGCGCCGGATACACCGTCAAGAAGACCAATCTGCGAAGCAACTGCGATATAACCTGTGGGGTAACCGCCTTTAGATGTTGCCATCGGCTCATAGCCTAATGCGCAAACGAGCATTTTAACAGCTTCTTCGTATTTAACTGCGTCGTCGGGACCGAAGTTGCCGTCGCCGTAGCCTTTAACGATACCGTACTGGTTAGCCATTTTTATGTAGCCTGTTGCCCAGTGATCAGCAGCGTCTGTGAAGTCGCATTTTCCTGTTGCAGAACCTTCAATACCTAAAAGTCTGCAAACGATTACAGCATATTCTGCTCTTGTGATTGTAGCATCGGGATTAAAGTTGCCGTTGTCGTCACCTTTAAAGAATCCCATTGCTGCGAGTGTTTCGATTGCACTTGCATAATCAGCGTCATCTGCAACGTCCGGGAAAGAACCTGCAAAAGCAACTGTGGAGAGCATCATAGCGAATACTACAACAAGTGCCAAAACCTTTTTGAGATTTTTCATAGTCTCAAATCCTCCTTATAAAATATTTGTTTTGAAAGAGATTAACTTAAGTCGTGCTTAAGCCGCCTCTTTCATTTACAGCTTAATCACTTTATCGGAAAAGGATCTTCATATACATTCAAAATACATTTAATATGTACTTAAAGGCACACTAAAGACACCTTCACCAAGCTTGTGTTCATTATAGCACCCGTTTAAAATGCCGTCAAGAACAATTTATTGTTGTAACAAAAATGTAAAAATAGCGAAATATTAGTTACATTTTTGATAAACACTTTGTAACATTTCTATTATTTTTTACGCTTTTTTAAGCTATTTTTATTTATTTTTCACTGCCGCCTCGATAAAGCTTGCAAAGAGCGGGTGAGGTTTGTTCGGTCTGGACTTAAACTCGGGGTGGAACTGCACTCCGATATGCCATTTATTCTGCGGAAGCTCAACTATTTCGACAAGTTTTTCGTCGGGCGAAAGTCCCGAAATAAGCATACCGCCGTTTTTGAAGTCCTCACGGAACGCATTGCCGAACTCATAGCGGTGGCGGTGGCGCTCGTAGATTAAATCTTCATTATATAATGCACGGCATTTTCCGTTTTCGTTAAGCTTGCAGGGATAAAGTCCCAAACGCATTGTGCCGCCCATATCCGAAATTTCTTTCTGCTCGTCCATAATGTCGATTACGGGGTGGGCTGTGTCCGGTGCAAACTCGGTTGAATGCGCGTCGGCATAGCCTAAAACGTTTCGCGCGTATTCAACAACGGCGAGCTGCATTCCGAGGCAAATGCCGAAGAACGGAACGTCATTTTTTCTTGCATATTCAATCGCCGCGATTTTGCCGTCAATTCCTCTGTCGCCGAAACCGCCCGGAACCAAAATTCCGTTTGCGTTTTTAAGCTTTTCCGCCGCGTTTTCTCGCGTTACTTCTTCGGAATCAATCCAGTCTATTTCAACATTTACGTCGTTTGCAATTCCGCCGTGTTTAAGCGACTCGGCAACGCTGATATATGCGTCGTGCAGGGCAACATATTTGCCGACAAGCGCGATGCGCACACTGCCTTTCAAATTTTTAATTTTATCGACCATTGCTTTCCATTTTGTGAGGTCGGGTTCTTTATCTGTAAGTTTTAATCTGTCGCACACAACGCGCGCAAGGCCTGCTTCTTCAAGCATAAGCGGAACTTCGTAAATTACCGATGCGTTTTTGTTTTCTATAACCGCGTCGGGGCGGATATTGCAGAAAAGGCTGATTTTGTTTTTAACCTCTTCGTCAATGCCGATTTCGGTTCTGCACACGATAATATCGGGCTGGATACCAAGGCCGAGAAGCTCTTTTACGCTGTGCTGCGTGGGTTTTGACTTCTGCTCGCCCGACTGCGAAAGGTAGGGAAGAAGCGTGAGATGAATGTAAAGACAGTTTTCTTTGCCCACTTCAACCGCAACCTGACGGATTGCCTCAAGATAAGGAAGGCTTTCGATATCGCCCACCGTTCCGCCGATTTCGGTAATTACCACGTCGACGTTTTTGTTTTTTGCAACTCTGTATACTTTTTCTTTAATTTCGTTTGTGATGTGCGGAATAACCTGCACCGTTCCGCCGAGGAAATCCCCTCTGCGCTCTTTTGTGATTACCGACCAGTAAATTTTACCCGTGGTAACGTTGCTGTCAACGCTCAAATTTTCGTTGACAAATCTCTCGTAATGACCGAGGTCAAGGTCTGTTTCGGCGCCGTCGTCGGTAACGAAAACCTCGCCGTGCTGATACGGACTCATTGTGCCGGGGTCAACATTTATATAAGGGTCGAATTTCTGAATTGTCACCTTTAACCCTCTCGATTTTAACAATCTGCCGAGCGACGCGGCGGTAATTCCTTTACCTAAACCCGATACTACTCCGCCGGTTACAAAGATATATTTAACTGCCATTTTTCCACCCCTTATTCTAATCTTTTGTCGAACATAAAACACATACCTATTTATTTTATTATTTTATCGGTCAAATGTCAAGATTATTTGCGCTTATTTTTTAAAATTTTATATTTTTATACATTTTTTATCAAAAAACTGTAAAAATTTACAATCGTTTTGAAAAATCTGCAATTTTTTCTTCTTTGAATTTTGCAAATCTGCCCTCTTCGATTGCGGTGCGGATATCCTCCATAAGATGATTGTAAAAATAGAGGTTGTGCAGTACGCAAAGGCGCATTGCAAGCATTTCTTTCGCCTTGAAAAGGTGTCTGATGTAGGCGCGCGAGTAGTTTCTGCACGCGGGACACCCGCAGTTTTCGTCAATCGGGCGCATATCGCGCTCGTATTTTGCGTTGTTGAGGTTCATATAGCCGTTATTCGTGAACAAATTTGCGTGGCGCGCGTTGCGCGACGCGATAACGCAGTCGAAAAAGTCAATTCCGCGGTCAACCGCCTCAAGAATGTTAACCGGCGTGCCGACGCCCATAAGATAGCGCGGTTTGTCCTCGGGCGCAAAGGGGAGAGTAACATCCAGAATATGATACATTTCCTCGTGCGTTTCGCCCACCGCAAGACCGCCTATCGCATAGCCGTCAAGGTCAAGCTTTGCGATTTCTTTCATATTGTTTATGCGCAGATCGTCAAACGTTGCGCCCTGGTTTATGCCGAAAAGCATTTGTTTTTTGTTGATTGTGCGCTCGGACGCGTTTAACTTTTTCATTTCGTCTTTGCACCTTACAAGCCAGCGCGCGGTACGCTCCGCCGACTGCTTTGCATAGCCGTATTCCGCAGGGAGAGCCACACATTCGTCAAATGCCATTGCGATTGTGGACGCAAGATTTGACTGAATTTGCATACTTTCCTCGGGCCCCATAAAAATTTTTCTGCCGTCTATGTGCGACGCGAAATATACGCCTTCTTCTTTGATTTTACGGAGCTGTGCGAGAGAAAACACCTGAAATCCGCCCGAGTCGGTGAGAATGGGTCTGTCCCAGTTCATAAACTTGTGAAGTCCGCCCAAATCGTGAACAACCCCGTCGCCCGGACGAAGATGCAGATGGTATGTGTTTGAAAGTTCCACCTGACAGCCGACTTCCTTTAAATCCATTGTCGAAACCGCGCCTTTTATCGCGCCGAGAGTGCCGACATTCATAAAAACGGGCGTCTGCACCGTGCCGTGAATTGTGGCAAATTCACCGCGCCTTGCCCTGTTTTCGGTTGCTTTTATTTTAAACATCAAAAAATTCCTTTCATTATAAAAGAGGTTTATTCTATAAACATTGCGTCGCCGAAACTGAAAAATCGGTATTTCATCTCCACCGCCTGTTTATATGCCCTGGCGATATTTTCCTTGCCGGCAAGCGCGCTCACAAGCATAAGGAGCGTCGATTCGGGAAGATGAAAATTCGTAATCAGCGCGTCCACGATTTTATATTTATAGGGCGGATAGATGAAAATTTTCGTTTCGCCCGATTTCGCCGTCATATGCCCGTTTTCGTCCGCGACGGTTTCAAGCACGCGCGTTGACGTTGTGCCGACCGAAATAATCCGTCCGCCGTTTTTCTTCGCATTGTTGATAATTTCGGCGTTTTCTTCGTCTATTTTGTAATACTCCGAGTGCATAACGTGCGACTCCACGTCGTCAACCTTTACGGGACGGAACGTGCCCAGTCCGACGTGCAGAGTAAGCTCTGCGATATACACACCCATTTCCTTGATTTCCGTCAAAAGTTCTTTCGTAAAATGCAGTCCGGCGGTGGGCGCGGCGGCTGAACCGTCGTTTTTCGCATACACCGTCTGATAGCGGTTTTTGTCCTTTAACGCGTGGGTGATATACGGAGGCAAGGGCATTTGACCGAGCTTGTCAAGCACATTTTCAAACACGCCGTCGTAGAAAAATTTCACAATTCTGTTGCCGTCGGGCAGAACCTCAATAACCTCGGCGGTCAAAAGTCCGCCGCCGAACGACACACGCGCACCCCCGCGCGCTTTTTTGCCCGGTTTTACGATGATTTCCCACGTGTCGAGCGAGATTTTTTTCAGCAGAAGAAATTCAACTTTTCCTCCGCTCCCCTCTTTTTCGCCGATAAGACGCGCCGGAATAACTTTTGTATTGTTAATTACAAGGCAGTCGCCCTTTTTAAGGTGATTTTTAATGTTTTTAAATATCGTATGCTCGATTTCGCCCGTTTTTTTGTTCAGCACCAAAAGGCGCGACGACGCTCTGTCCTCGAGAGGGTCCTGTGCGATAAGCTCCTCGGGCAAATCGTAGTAAAAATCGCTTGTTTTCATAAAAAAGTTCCTTTCAAATATATCGGAATACGCAGTTTATTATTCAACCACCGTACCCGTATAGTAAAAATCGAGAATTTTGTACGCGCTGAAGCCCATAAGCGCCATATCGCGCGCACCGCACTGGCTCATTCCGACCCTGTGGCCGTATCCGCGCCCGCTGAACGTAAAACTTCCTGCGGACGGCAGACCGTCGGCAAAAATGCCGAAATCGCCGTTTACATAATATTCATACGCATTTTTTCTGAACAAACTCCAGTTTTCCGCGATAGTTCCCGAATTTCCGCCCTTTGCATCTATGGTAAAATACTGGCTTTTCAATCCGAAAACGGTACGTACGCTGTCGTTTTTGACACTGTATGTTCCGTTGTCGCCGATAATTTCAACCTCGTAAACGGTGTGATTGTCCTCGCCCGTCACTCTTACGTTTTTAATTCTTCCTATATTTATGCTCCTGTCAAGCAGTTTCTGCGCAACCTCCTCCGCAGAAAGCGTCACCGTCCACGTTCCGTACGACGCGGTTGAATTGACCTCGTAGGGGTCCTCTTTCGCGGTGAGATAAGGCACACTTCCGCCCCAAACGTATTTTGCGTCCGCGGTATAACCGCCGTCCGACGCGAAGAAAAGCGCCTCGGCAACCTGACCGTTGTATTTCAAAAGCTGACCGCGCGTCTGATTTACCGCGTCTATCGTGCGCTCCGATTCGGTTGCAATTCCGCCGTAAACCTGGCTTACTGTGGTGGTGCAGAGGTTAAATCCGTAGGACGAAAACTTATTCCAGTTGCGCACCGCATATGTGCGCGCACATATTGCCTGTGCCTTGAGTGCCTCGATAGGCCAGGACGGGCTCATCTCCTTGCCGAGAACCGAATACAAATATTCCTCGGTGGGAAGTTTATTTATAACCGTCATTTTTCCGTCCTTCAAAACAAGCTGACAGTCACCGCGGTAGGCATTGCCCTCGATTTTCAAAAATCCCGCGCCCGGCTTTATTGTCATATCTCCCTCAAACGCCGAAACGCCTTCGATTTCAATTTGACCGTCGCCGTTTACAAACGCTCTCACCGACGGAAGCTCAACCGCCATTGTTTGAATAAATTCGCCGTTTTGCTCGTATCCCACAAAAAAACCGCCGTCACACGAAAGGTTGACGCTGTTTTTTGCGGTTTGTCCGAAAAACAATCCGAGTTTTATTGTGTCAAACGCGCCGTTTGACGCATAGCATATGGTAGAAAAGGATATAAAAATTATGACAAAGCATATCAAACATACGATTTTTTTCAAAACTAACACCTTCAATTTATGTAAAAATTTAATTTCCGATAATATGCAATATATATTAAGCATAAAATAATACGCAAAATAAGTCAAGCATTTTCACAAAATTTTAATATAAATGTTGACTTATCTTCTTTAAAATGGTATGATATGCTAAAGACATATAAGATTTTTTAATACAATTTCAAGAGGTGTTTAAAAATTATGAAAAAGTACAAAATCGCAGTTGTCGGCGCAACGGGTATGGTAGGCAGAACGTTCTTAAAAGTGCTTGAAGAAGTAAAGCTTCCGGCTGAAAGCTACACACTTTTCTCGTCGGCTCGCTCGGCAGGCACACATCTCACCTTTATGGGCAAAGATTACGTTGTAAAAGAGCTTACCGAAACCTCGTTTGACGAAGGCTTTGACATTGCGCTTTTCTCGGCAGGCGGTTCGACAAGCGAAAAATTTGCACCTATCGCCGCAAAAAAAGGCTGTGTTGTTATAGATAATTCCAGCGCGTGGAGAATGGACGACAATGTTCCGCTGGTTGTTCCCGAGGTTAACCCCGACGATATTAAATGGAACAAGGGCATTATCGCAAACCCCAACTGCTCCACAATTCAGGCAATGGTTGCGTTAAAACCTTTGCACGACAAATATAAAATCAAACGTGTGGTTTACTCCACATATCAGGCAGTGTCGGGCGCGGGTCTTGCCGGCTACAAAGACCTTGAAAACGGCTTAAAAGGCGAGGCTCCCAAGAAATTTCCGCATCAGATTGCCGGAAACTGTCTGCCTCATATAGACGTATTTCTTCCCAACGGTTACACCAAAGAAGAAATGAAAATGGTCAACGAAACACGCAAAATTCTCGGCGACCAAAGCATAAAAATCACCGCGACAACCGTTCGCGTGCCTGTGTTTAACAGTCACTCCGAGTCTATCAACGTTGAATTTTACAATCAGTTTGATTTGGACGATTTGCGCAAAACGCTTGAAAACGCACCCGGCGTTGTCGTTCAGGACGACGTTGAGCACGACGTTTATCCTCTCGCGCTCGACGCGGCAGGCAAAAACGAAACGTTTGTCGGCAGAATAAGACGCGACGAAAGCGTTGAGTCGGGCGTAAACCTCTGGGTTGTTGCCGACAACATAAGAAAAGGCGCGGCGACAAACGCGGTTCAGATTGCTCAAAAGCTTATCGAGCAGTGGGAAAATAAATAAATTTTAATTTTAATGGAGGGGTTTTAAGTGAAAAAACCGATTTTCACCGGCTCGGGAGTTGCCATTATAACTCCGTTTGCAAAAGACGGCTCAATAGATTTTGAAGAACTCGGAAAAATTCTGGAATTTCAGATAGAAAACGAAACCGACGCAATAATCATCTGCGGTACGACGGGCGAAAGCGCGGCAATGCCCGACAGCGAGCATTTGTCGGTTATCGACTATACGGTTAAAAAGGTTAACGGCAGAATACCCGTTATTGCAGGCACGGGAAGCAACGACACCGCGCACGGCATAAACCTTTGCAAAGCCGCGGAAAAACTCGGCGTTGACGGACTTTTGACAGTTACGCCTTACTACAACAAAACAACACAGCGCGGACTTGTAAAGCATTTTACGGCGCTTGCAAATTCCGTTAAAATTCCGCTTATTTTATACAACGTTCCGTCGAGAACAGGGCTTAACATCAAGCCCGACACGCTTTTGGAGCTGTCGAAAGTTGAAAACATCATCGGCATAAAAGAAGCGAGCGGAAACATCACACAGGTTGCGCATATGGCGGCAAAATGCCCCGATATGGTTATTTATTCGGGCAACGACGACCAGATTATCCCCATTATGTCGGTGGGCGGACTGGGCGTTATTTCGGTGCTTGCAAACATCGAGCCGAAAAAAACGCACGATATGTGCCAAAAATTCCTCGACAAAGACACCGAGGGCGCTATGAAACTTCAGCTTGAGGCAATGGAGGTTATCGACGCACTTTTCTGCGAAGTCAACCCCATTCCCGTAAAAAAAGCTATGAGCCTTATGGGCTACAATACCGACACTTTAAGACTTCCGCTTTGCGAAATCTCGCCCGAAAACGAGAAATATCTGCGTCGGGCGCTTGTAAATTACGGTATAAAATTAGTTAAATAACAGGAGTTTTTACAAATGATTAACGTTATTTTAAGCGGCTGCAACGGCAAAATGGGAAAGGTTATTTCAAACGCCGTCAAAGACGGCGGAACGGTGAAAATCGTTGCCGGATTTGACATAAACACCGAGAAAAATTTCGATTATCCCGTTTTTGACGATTTTGACAAAATAACCGTTCCGGCAAATGTTGTGATAGATTTTTCGCACCCGGCAAACCTTGAAAAAGTGCTTTGTTACTGCACGAAAAACAACGTTTCGGCGGTGATTGCCACAACAGGTTTTGACGGTGCGCAGACCGAAAAAATATTTGACGCGGCGAAAAAAATTCCCGTTTTTTACACGGCGAATATGTCGATCGGCGTAAATCTCATCACTGCGCTTGCACGTCAGGCGGCAAGAGTTTTGCAGGGCAATTTTGATATTGAAATCATCGAAAAGCACCATAATCAGAAAATCGACGCGCCCAGCGGAACGGCGCTGATGATTGCGGATGAGATTAAAAAGGAGCTTGACGAAACGCCCGAATACGTTTACGACCGTCATTCGGTGCGCAAAAAGCGTGATAAAAACGAAATCGGTTTACATTCGGTGCGCGGAGGAAATATTGTCGGCGAGCACACCGTTATTTTTGCCGGCAATGACGAGGTTGTGGAAATCACACACAAAGCTGCGAGCAAGGAGATTTTCGCGCTCGGCAGCATCAAAGCGGCAAAATTTTTGTCGGGCAAAAGCGCCGGATTATACAATATGCAAGACATTATGAATATGTAAATTTTTGAAAAATACCAATGAGAACCGCTCAAATGAGCGGTTCTTTTTTTGCGGAAAATTAGAACGGACGATTGGGCAAACAAAACGGGACGATGCGGACATCTTTCCCTACGATTTGCGAAATATTAACAAACAAAAAATGTTGTCAATCACAAATCGTCAGCAAACAAAAATCAAAACGGGAGGTTAATATGGAAACAACGGTAATAAACAAAATCACCGTCACCGACAACGTGGCGCTTGCCGCGCTTTTACCGCCTCGAAAAATGCCTCACCTTGCGTACACCGTCATAAACACGCTCGCCGAGAACAAAATCCGCCTGCTTATGATGGGCGCGACGCACTCTGACGGCGGTATTATGCTTGCGGTGAGCGAAGATGCAATTCCCAAAATTCTAAAAATCACGGGCGCGGAAAAGGGCATTTTAACCGCCGTATACGGCGAAAATTCAAAAATTTCACTTCTCGGCGCAAACCTCGACAACACAGAGTTTATCATTAAAAACATTCTCGACCCGCTGTCGGAATACAACGCGGACGTGCGCCTTATCACCGCGTCGCTGTACGAAATTTCGCTTGTTATGCCGTCGTGCAAAACCGCGCCGTTTCTTTTTGAAATTACAAAATTTGCGCACGGCATTTGAATTTTTTTGAATTTTATCATTGTTTTTTGCGTTTTCTCCTTGTTTTATGCCAAAAAAGGGCGAAAGATTATATCGTTTTGCGCCCTTTTTTTGACATATTTTTTTGCAATTTTTCCATTATAATAAAGCAAGGCTACCAAGGAGGAATAAATATGCAAAAACTAAATTTTTTAACGTCCGCAAAAGCACTGCGGTTAAATTTCCCGTCGGCAAAGGAATTTTCACCGCACAGGGACGAAATTTTAACCGTAATTTTCGGCGCGCTCTGCTCGTTTTCAACAGTTTTCGGCAGTTGTATACCGTTTTGCGCGTCATTTTATGCAAGCGGAGAATTTTCGCAAAACACCGTTTTGAAATTTTTGACCCTTGCCGTGTCCGCGGTAATGTCGCTCGGATTTAAACAGGGCATAAAATACATAGCGCCGATGCTGATTTTTACCGCGGTAAACCTCACGTTTCCGCTGAAACGGACAAGCGCAAAGGCAGGAGTGATGAGCTCGCTTTTGCTTTTGTCGGGCGTCGCCGCGGCGTATTTCGACTCGTTTCTTTTGTACGATTTGGTGCTGTGCGTAACCGAAGCGTTCGTCGCATTTGTGGGCGTTTTCGTGCTGGACAAGGCGCTTCCGCTGATTAAAGAATACAAAAAACGCACCGCCGTGTCGCAGGACGAATTTGTGTGCATAACCGCATTTTTCGCCGTTTGCGTGTTTGCATTTTCGCGTATTCCGCCTGTTTTCGGCATAAGATTGAGCAACATTTTGTGCATACTTTTAATTCTCGTCACCGACAAAAGCGGTGAAATGGGAATAGGCGCGGCAATCGGCGTAATTTGCGGAGTTGCCGGCGGTATGAACAATTTCAATTTGAGCGCGACGGTGGGCGCGTTTGCGTTTTCGTCTATGGTTGCCGGATTTTTCAAAAATTACGGCAAAATCGGCGTGAGCCTCGGGTTTATCCTCGCAAACACCGTGATAACAATATTTCTAAACTCGTCGGGCGAGGTGCTTATAAGCATTTACGAAATTTTAGCCGCTGTACTTCTTCTTTTTGCTCTGCCGAACAAGGTTTTTGACGCTGCATATGCGTTTTCGGGCAAAATTTCGGCGGCGGACGTAAACGAAAAAGCGCGCGCAGCGCAGTTTAAAACGGTGGTGAAATCCAAAATTTACGCAATGGCAATGTCGCTCGAGCATCTTGCGAATATGTATTTTACGTCGGAAAAGGTGAGCGCCGACCTGGAGAAAAAAGACCTTATCGCGTTTTTTGACACCGCGTCGAAAAAGGTGTGCGCCGACTGCTCGATGCGTTTCAACTGCTGGCAGCACAACTATCAGACCACCTATCAGCATATGCTGAAAATGTTTTCAATCGCCAAACTGAACGGAAAAATTCTTGAAAAACAGCTTCCCGACGGTTTCAAAGAAACGTGCGTCCGTCAGGAGGAATTTTGCACTGCATTCAACAATATGTACGAGCTTTTTTCGATGTCAAAATTCTGGAAGGGCAAAATTGTTGAGAGCAAAAACGCCGCGGCAATGCAGCTTAAAGACTTGTCAAAAATAATCAAAAGCACGCTCGACACCACGGACATTGCCATAGACCCGTCCACGCAGAGCGAAATTAAAGTTGCGCTTGACAAGCGCGGTATCAGCTCAAAATACGTGTGGGCGGTGACGGGAATGAAGAATGACAATTTTGAAATTACCGTCTGCCTTAAAGGAAATGCCGAGATTTCGGCAGTGAAAGAGAGCGTGGAGGAGGTTTTGTGCAAAAAGGTGCGCCTCGGCAGAATTTTGAGCGACAACGGCGATATGATGATTAAATTCTATCCGTCAATGAAATATTCGGTCACGTCGGCGTCGGCGTCAATACCCAAAGACGGCGAGGAAATCTGCGGTGACGCGTGCGTGTCGGTACCGCTTTGCGGAGGGCATATGCTCGCAGTGAGCGACGGAATGGGCTCGGGCGAGAATGCATCAAATATGAGCACAAGCGCTGTCAGCCTGTTAAAGCGGTTTTTCGAGGCGGGCTTTGACGCAGGGGCGGCGCTCAACATCATAAACTCGGCGCTTATGCTCAAAAGCAACTCCGAAATTTTTGCTACGCTCGACCTTTGCGCCGTTGATATGGAACGCGGAATTGCGCATTTTATAAAAGTCGGCGGTTCGGCAAGCTACATTAAAAACGGCAAAAATGTGGAAAAAGTGGAATTTTCGTCACTGCCCGTCGGCATTCTGATGAACGTTGAAAAGAAAGCGTGCGTGAAAAATCTTAACCGTCAAAGCGCTGTGATTATGCTTACCGACGGGGTTTCCGACGCGTTTGAAAGCGAGGAAAAACTCATCTCGGCGATAAAAGATGCGGACGGCTCCGACGCAAAAGAGCTTGCGCAGACGATTTTAAAATCGGCGCTTAATAAACAAAACGGCGCACCAAAAGACGATATGACGGTTTTGTGCGCGCTGGTTAGCTGAAAAAGTATAAATAGTAAAAATTTGGTTATTATAATTATATAGAAAATTATGTAATTATATGTTACGGGAGGATAAAATATGCCGTTTAACAATCAAGCGGATTTCGGGAAATTTAATGTACCGAAAAGCAAAAAGAACAGCGCAAAACAGCGCAAAACCGCCGATATAATTTCGCAGGCGGAGGAAATTGTAAACGCGTTTGCGTTAAAAAGTGAAAATTTATATAAAAAAGACAAACGGCGGATTTTCCCGTTTGCCGTCGGCGCGCTTGTTATTTTCGGCATAACGGCGCTGATTATGAAGTTTTTGTAAATTTAAAAGGCACTTGCTTTTGCAAGTGCCTTTTGTGCTATTCTCTATTGTTTCAGTGCTTCCGCGAACACGCCGAGAGTTGTGGCGGGATTGTTTTTTTCGGGCCAATAGAAATTATTGCCCATAAATGTCATAACCTTCACGCTGTAATCGCCCGAACCGAGGTTAAATTCCTCCTCGCACCGCAAATTCGCGCCTGCATTAAATGCCGAATTAACATAGAAATAATCAAGCATAAAGTTATTTACGCGGACATCTTTAAGCTCGCCGTTATCCTTATCGTAAACCGAGAAAACAACCGAAACGGGGAGTTTATTCTGCGCGTTGTCATTGGTATTAACGCCGTTTTCAAATATTATTCTGTCAATGCTCTCGATATAATATTCAACCGTGAATTTTCCGTCAACGGGAGGCTCGGAAACAAGTTTTTTGTTTTTGTCGAGCACATTCACGCCGTACGTGCAAAGGCGTGCGTCGTAGCTTTTGTTCTGCGCCGCGTTGACGTTTATGTTTTCACTGCGCAAAATTCCGCCGGCAACCGTGAGCAGACCGCCGTTAAATTCCATAACGTGCGAAAGGGGCGCGTCATAGGTTTTGACGGGCGAATACGTTCCGCCCTCCGCTATGAGATAAAGCGTGTTTCCGCCTCCGAAGCCGACAAGACACCTTTCACTGCCGATTGTGATAACGCTGATATTTTTAATAAATCTTCCGTCTATATCGGCATATTTTACATATGTTCCGCTTGCCGGTTCGTCCGACCGTCTGCCTGTTTTAACGCGGTAAACCGCCTTGTTTGTGAGAAGATACACATACTGTCCCTCGGCAAAAAGCTTTACATATTCCTCACCGCTTGCAAGCGCGGGCGGAGCAGGTTCCTGCAAAAACTTAAAACTGCCGTCGGACTCCTTTTTCATCTCCGAAAAATAAATATACTGCGCGCCCTGCGTGTCACGTCCGACAAAAGCGTAATATTTACACTTTTCGTGCGGAATGTAAACCGCGTCGGTGACAAAAACGGTTTTTTTGTCTGCGTTTATAATTTTTGTATTCTCAAAACCGGCGTGCGCCTGTGCACTTGCCGGCGGAGTAATATATGTAATATTTCCGGTGGACGAACATATTACGGCATTTTTTCCGTCAACCGCAGCCGCGGTATACGTCGGATTGTACTCGTCGGTGTCCGGATTGTAATAAGCATTTTTCATCTCGGGACCGTCTGTATAATAAAATTTATGGTCAAATTTTCTCGCAAGAACATACGTACAACCGCCGGCATTTGCACTGCTTGCGTTCTGCCAAAGATACTCGCAAAACTCGTAAGGCAGACCCACACTCCGCGCCGCACTTACAACCGTTTCGCCCGACGTATTCTTTTTGACGCTCCAGATTTTGCCGTCCGCATACATTGCAAACTCGCCGTTTGAAGTATTGCGCGGAAACGTTGCACTGCCGATATTTTCTTCAATTTTACCGTCCGGCTCAATTCCCGGCGCAACAACCACACTGCAATAAAACGGATTTCCGTCCGCGTCGGTTGTAAACGACGGGTCAAAATCGGCTGTGATTAAAATTTTAACCGTGCCGGGCGACACGCCGAACACAACGCCGTTGTTTGACACAGTTGCAACGCTCTCGTCGGCAGACTCGAATTTCAAAATTTTATTATTCGTGTTCTTCGGCAGAATTACCGTTTGAATTTGCGTATATTCGCCTACGTTTAAATTAAGATTTTTGCTGTATTCAAGGCTTGTCATTTCAATATACGCATCCTCGGCGCTTTTTACCGCCGCCGCAAGGTCGAGCGCACCGAAGCCGTAAAACAAATCGTATCCGCTCTTGCCCAAATCGCTTGCCGTGTTTTTGATGACGTTTGATGCCTGAACCGCGCTGATTTTGGGATTTGCAATTCTCAAAAGCGCCGCCGCGGCAGACACTATCGGCGCGGAAAACGACGTTCCGCTTGACGAAACGCAGTTGAAACTTCCGTTTGTATAATGAGTCGGGAGCACTATGCTCTGACCGGGCGCGGTGACGTCAACATAGTCGTTATACTGCGAAAAACCCGCCCTCTCGCGCGGCGTATTGTATGCCCCCACCGAAATTACGTTGTCGTAGCTTGCCGGATAAAGCGGAAAGTTTGAATAATAGTTTCCTGCCGACGCAACCACAATGCACCCTGCCTTGGTTGCCTTGTTGATTGCCTCCTGCATAGTTTCGATTTTCCCGTCCGTACCCGACGCGTTCTGCTCGGCATAGCTTGTGAGCGACATATTTATAACGTCGGCTTTATGCTCAACCGCCTTGTTTATCGCGCTTATCAGAACAGATGCCGACGGGTTATTATTTGAAAACACCTTTAAGGGCAGAATTTTAACGTCAAACCCGCCCGAAACACCGCATATTCCGACACCGTTGTCCGCCTGTGCCGAAATAACCGACGCAACACGCGTGCCGTGGTATGAGTTGTGTGAATCGTCCTCAAAGCTTGACGGCGACTTATCTATAAGATTGTAACCTACCATCTCGCCGGCGGAATTTTTGTAAATTCTGTCTGCAAGGTCGGGATTTTTCGTGTCAATTCCGCTGTCGATAACCGCGACGAGCGCACTGTTTTTGTCCGCGCCGTCGTATTCTTTCAGCGCGTCCCAGGCGTCTGGCGCGTTTATATCGTCAAGATACCAGCTGTTTTTATAAAGATTATAATCGTTGTAATAATCAGCCGTTTCGGCGTCGGCAGGCGATATTCCGCCTTCGTCCGCCTCGGTGACAACCTCCTCATTTTCGGGTATGCCGAGGTCAAATTCCTGAACGGTGTCATAATCAGCCGTGCGCGCGTTTTCGTCTTTTTTAAGCTTTATAAAAGCATTTTCCGCACTTTGCGCGTCGGTGAAATCAATTCTCCAAATTCCCTCCATAAGCATTTCTTTTCCGCTTACGTTTGCAAGGGTTGCAATGGTTTTTTCCGCATTGTTTCCGAAACTTGCAACGAGTGACTTAACTCCGCTTTTGTTTCTGTAACTGTCCGGCACCGTTTCCTCCGCCGCGGTAGTTATTTTCGGAATATCGTCCTCCAGGGTCTTTGCAAATTCGGTTTTTGAGGGGATTGTTTTTATTGTCCCCGTAATTTCGTGTGCGTCAGCGCCGCCGAGGCTTTCTGCAAACGCAAAATTCGGCAAAAGAGAAAATATCAGAAGCACACAAAGAAGTTTTTTCATAATTCTATCAACTCCGTTTTACTGTTTTACCGCCGCAAGCGCCGAGTCAACGTCGTCGGAAACCGCGATATATTCGCCTTTTCCGCTCACTCTTGCAAGCAGTCTGCGCGGCTCCAGCGTGAAAAATTCAACGCGCAAATCCGAGCCGCCGTTCATATGGTAAACAATTTCGCATATTTTTTCGTTTCCGTTTCTGCCGAACGCGAAATCGTCCGATTTTACCGCGATAATTTTTTGGTACATATCCTTAAATTTCTCGCTTGTAACCTCAACGCCGTCTTTTTTATACGTTTCGTTATCGCCGTTACGCTCAATCGTGAGTTTATACGTTTTGCCGTTTTTAACGTCGGTAATGTCAAGTCCCGTGATGTCTTTTATGTTTGTAAGGCACACAAAACCGTCGGTGAAATTCACCGCCTTAAGATTTATATACGAAAGCGAATCGTAGGGCGCGGTGTAAACATTTTTACTGTTTTCCGTCATAATGTAGTAATTTTCGCCGTTTTTCGCACCCACGAAAATCTTTTGTTTTTTGCCGTCCGAGTCCTCAAAATAAACGTATTTTCCGCTTGAAAATCCGTATTTTGCGGTATCCTCCGCATTGTCCTCAACAAAATCGGCAATGCTGATGTTGCCTGCTTTTGCAAGAATATTTTCGCTCACCGAGCCGAGATAAGCGTCGGCATTGACGGGGGAGGTGATTTTCCATTCCTCGCCGTTTTTAACAAGAGTAACCGTGTCGTTGTCGCCCGAAAATGCGATATGCGTAAGTTTTTCAGTGTCAACGTTCAAAATTTTTGTATTTCTGTAATACGAAAGCGGATTTGCAAACAGTTCGCCCTTTGACGTGCTGACGATATAAACGTCGCTGTCAACCGAGAAAAAGTACGAACCCGCGGACGTTTGACCGCCCGTTTTAAAGGTGACGTCGCCGTCCGAAAAATGCGCAACCGCGGTGCATTTCGGGGTGTTTAAACTGTATTTCGACAAATCCTCCGCATTTTTTTCGACCTCTTTTTCGGCAGTCACCGAGCAGATTTCGTCAAACAAAAAGCTTACGCGCGTTTTGCTGATTTCAATGCCTTTATCGCCGTTTGCGATGTATTCGTCGCCTGATTTTTCCAGCGTAAACGTGCCGTTTTCGTTGGTGATTTCCACGCTCTCAAGAAGCGAAACGTCTTTTTCAAACGCGGTGACGATATTGCTTTCGCCCGTATTTTCGGTTTCGTCGTCCGTTTTGTTAAACGTGAGCGCAAAATATATGCCTGCGCAAAGCACCAAAACAACGGCGACAAGCGCGATAATCGTCTTTTTTCCGGTTATCATAAGCTCCTCCTTTTGCGCCATACGAAAAATCCTGCCGCAAGAATGATGAGCGGAAGAACAACCACCGTAAGCGCAATTACAATTCTCACCTGCGACGCGGGAATGTCAAGATACGTCGGCGACAAATCTTTCGGGCCGATTGAAATTACACCGCCGTTCTGCGCGAGATATTTTATTGAATTTTTGGTAAAATCTTTGTTGCCGAAGCCCGAACCGTCCATATAATAAGCCGAGAAAATATCCTTTGTGCCAAAAAACATTACCTTGCCTTTTTCGCCTATTTCGCTGATAACGGCAACGTTCTGCGTGCCGTTTTCAATAGTCTGACCGCTCGGCGCGTCCATAAGAAAGCCTTTGTCCGACGTGGTGAGCACGGGTTTTGCATAGTTTTCGTTTGTGATTTCTATTGCAAGCGACAAAGGCGACGCTACGCGCGCACCGCCCGACACAAGCTTTGCGTCGTCGGCAAACTGCGCCGTTTTTGCAATGAGATAAAACGGGTTCTGGCTGAAATAGTTGTCGGAATTTGAGTCCGCCGCAATGCCGTTTTTATAGGCAACTCCGCGCTCGGCAAAATATGCGTTGAGCTTTTCAAACGACGCAATGCCGTTTTGCGCGTCGGGCAAAAACATCACACTTCCGCCTTTTAAAAGATACGCGTTAAGGTTTGCGATTTCCTCGTCGGTGAAATCGGTCTGCGGTGCGAAAATCATAAGCGCCGACGCGTCGTCGGGAACGGCGGAATTCATAAGGTTTACGCCCTCATACGAAAAATATTCGCCGGGGAAAATTTTAGGCATATAGTCGCCGAGCGCAAACTCGCCGCTGCCGTAGATATACATTTTTTCGCCGTGATTTTCGGTGTAATAAATTTTTGTGGTTTTTCCGCTTGTCAGGTTTTCAAGCGCCGCGGTAATTTTCTGCTCCGCGGAAAGGAAAGTGTATTTGTCGCTCATCGACACCATATCGTTTAAATCAACAACGCGGTAGTCGTTTGCGTTTTCAACAAAAACATAGTAATCGGACGTTATCGCCGAGCCGTCGGAAAGCTTGTACTTCTGCGTGAAAGCAGGGTTTTTCGCCGTGTCAACAACGGTGTATTTGATTTTGTCCGACTCGGTATCGTATTTTTTTAGTATCATACGAAGCGACGACATAACGCCGTAAGAATCGTTAACGCTTTCGGGGACGATTGAAATTATGTTTACGTCCTCTTTAAGATTTTTTATAACCTCCTCGGTGAGCGGAGAAAACTGCAAAACCTTATCCTGCGTTAAATCTATGGTAAAATCGGTTTTGGACGCGATAATTCCCGAAAGAACGTTTACCGCGATTATCGCGATTATAACAAGCACCGCCGACGCGGACGCGGTGATTTTTTGAGTTGTTCGTATGTTTTTCATAAAATTTCCTTCCCTCCTACTTTTTAAATCTGCGTTTTTCAAGCTGATTGCAGGTTAAAAATACAAACAGCGCCGAAACGCTCAAATAATAGATTACCGAATCAATCCGCACAATACCGTCGGTGAAATCCGCATAACGGTTTGTGATGGAGAGGTAGGATATAATTTTTGTGATTATCGGGTTTGTGATAACGGCAGAAAGCATATCAATAAGATTGAGCACAAAGAGAATTGCAAAGGTTGCAACCGCCGAAATAATTTGATTTTCGGTGAGCGACGATATGAAAACGCCGATTGAGATATAGGAAATTCCCATAAGGAAAAAGCCGATATAAACCGCAAAAAGCTCGCTTACGGGCGGTTTTGAGTAAATCGAAACGATTATCGGATAAACCAGCGACAGAACAAGCGTAATCAAAAACACGCAGAACGCGGAAAAAACTTTTCCGAGCACGATTTTCGATATGCCTATCGGCGCGGTGAGCAAAAGCTGGTCGGTTTTTGTATTTTTTTCCTCCGAAATGAGCCTCATTGTGAGAACGGGCACCAAAAACATAAACACTATGGTTAAATTTCCGAAAAGCGACGACAAATCTCCGCTTGCCGAAAATATGTTTGTATAGGAAAAAATCCACGACGTGAGGAACATAAAAAATCCCACAAAAACGTAGCCTATCGGTGTGTAGAAATATTCTTTAAGTTCACGCTTTAATATTGCGGTCATCGTCATTTTCCCCCTTTTCTTCGGTTTCGTCCGTTTCGGACGGCTCTGCCGTTACGTCGGTTTCCGGCTTAGCCGCGTCCATTGCTTTTATAGCGTTTTCGCGTTTTTTCTCCTGCTTTTTCTGCATTGCCAAAAACGCCTCTTCGCTTGTGAGTTTTAAGAAAATCTGTTCAAGCGTAAGCTTGTTTGATTTTAATTCCAAAATCGGCATACCTGCCTCGGACAATGCGAAAAACATATCTTTTCTGACGTCAATGCCGTCGTCAAACGTAACCTTGAAATCGTACGCGCCGTTTTCGGTGCTCGACACCGCCTCCGCGCTTGTTATACCGTCGATTTTCATAAGTTCTTCTTTTATTTCGGGCAGGCTTCCCATAATGCGCACCGAAAGCGTATTCGCCGCCGAAAGCTTTTCGGAAAGCTCCTCTTTCGTGCCCTGCGCCATAAGTTTGCCTCGGTTTATGATGATAACTTTTTTGCAGATTGCCTCGATTTCGGCGAGAATGTGCGAGCTTACGATAACCGTTCTGTCTTTGCCGAGTTTTGCTATAACACTGCGGATTTCTTTAATCTGTTTCGGGTCGAGTCCTACCGTCGGCTCGTCCAGGATGAGAATTTCGGGGTCGCCGACAAGCGCCTGCGCAATGCCGACTCTCTGCCTGTATCCTTTGGAAAGGTTTTTTATAAGTCTGTCTTTCACGTCGTCGATTTTGACAAGTTCCATAATTTCTGCCAAATGCTCTTTTTTGGGCAGTTTAACACTCTTGATTTCATACACGAAATCAAGGTATTCTTCAACCGTCATATCAAGATAAAGAGGCGGTTTTTCGGGAAGATAGCCGATTTTTTTCTTCACCTTGTCCGGCTCTTTTGAAATGTCAATTCCATCCACAGTAACCGTTCCGAGCGTTGACGATATGTATCCCGTTATGATGTTCATAGTTGTGGTTTTTCCTGCGCCGTTGGGTCCCAAAAAGCCTACAACGTCGCCTTTTTCTATGGTCAGCGAAATATTATCGACCGCTCTTTTTGTGCCGTAAAGCTTAAAAAGATTTTTTATTTCTATCATTTTTAAAGTTCCTTTCAAAACTTTTCACATATTTTTATGCGTATTTTAATGACATTTTATCATATATTTATAAATAATGTGTTAATAATTTGTGAATTTAAATAGGCGCGGAAAAACGACCGCGCCTTTTCGGCATCGGGTGTTATCTCCCTAATGCCTTTAATTTAGTTTTCTTCTTTTTCGTCCTTTTTAACAAGCTCAATGCCGAGTTCTTCAAGCTGCTTTGCGTCTACAACGTCGGGTGCGTTTGTCATAAGCTCCGACGCATTCTGCACTTTCGGGAACGCGATAACGTCCCTTATGCTTGCGCTCTTTGTGAGGAGCATAACAAACCTGTCAAAGCCGTACGCCATACCGCCGTGCGGAGGCGCGCCGTATTTAAACGCCTCAACGAGAAATCCGAATTTGCTCTCCGCCTCTTCTTTTGTAAGACCGAGAACCTCAAACATTTTCTCCTGCAAATCGCTGTTGTAAATTCTTATGCTTCCGCCGCCAAGCTCTACGCCGTTCAAGATGATGTCATACGCCTTTGCGCGGACATTCTGCGGTTCGGTGTCAAGCTTGTCCAAATCCTCGTCGGCAGGGTGAGTAAACGGGTGGTGCATTGCAACATAGCGTCCCTCCTCCTCGCTGTATTCAAGGAGCGGAAAATCGGTAACCCACAAAAGGTTGAATTTATTTTCGTCTATAAGGTCATAACGTTTTGCAACCTCACAGCGGAGTGCGCCGAGAGTGTCGAAAACAACCTTATTTTTATCCGCAACAAAAAGCAAAACGTCGTTTTCTTCGCAGTTTGCGCGTTCCAGAATTTTGTTCATTTCATCTTCGGAGAAGAATTTTGCGATAGGCGACTGAATACCCTCCGCGGTGTGTTTCACCCACGCAAGACCTTTCGCCTTGTAGGTTTTCGCAAATTCGCCGAGCGCGTCTATATTTTTACGCGAAATTTTATCCGCAAGATTTTTTGCGTTGATTAAGCGAACGCTTCCGCCGTTTGCAACCGCGTCGGAAAACACCTTAAATCCGCAGTCTTTCACAAGGTCGGAAACGTCGGTAAGTTCCATACCGAAACGCGTGTCGGGCTTATCCGAACCGTAGCGCGACATTGCCTCGGAATAAGGCATACGCAAAAACGGGGTTTTAACCTCAACGCCGAGAATTTCTTTAAACACGCGCGCAATGAATTTTTCGTTCACGTTCATAACGTCGTCCTGCTCAACGAACGACATTTCTATGTCAATCTGCGTAAATTCGGGCTGTCTGTCGGCACGAAGGTCCTCGTCCCTGAAACAGCGCGCAATCTGGAAATATCTGTCCATACCCGAAAGCATAAGAAGCTGTTTGTAGAGCTGGGGCGACTGCGGAAGTGCATAGAAACAACCGTTTTTCACACGGCTGGGAACGAGATAATCTCTCGCGCCCTCGGGTGTGCTTTTGTTGAGCATAGGCGTTTCAATTTCCAAAAATCCGTTTTCGTCAAAGAAATCGCGTGCGATTTTCGCAACTTTATGCCTTAAAATAAGCTTTCTCTGCATATCGGGACGGCGGAGGTCGAGGTAGCGGTATTTTAAGCGCAGTTCCTCTTTAACGTCGCTGTTTTCCACAATGTAGAACGGCGGAGTTTTCGCCTTGTTGAGTATGCGCAGTTCGCTCACGTTTATCTCAATTTCGCCGGTGGGCATATTTTTATTTACCGCGCCCTCACCGCGTGCGCACACAACACCGCGCGCCGCAAGCACAAATTCGCTTCTCACCGTTGACGCTTTTTTAACAAGCTCCTCGTTCGCGGTGTCGAAAAAAAGCTGAACAATGCCCGAAATATCGCGCAAATTCACAAAAAGCAGACCGCCGAGGTTTCGCTCGGAATCGACAAATCCCATAACGGTGACCTCTCTGCCAATATCTTTCGCGGAAAGCGTTCCGCATCTGTCGGTTCTTTTTAAGCCGTGCAAATTTTCAAATTTTTCTAACATTTTATAAAAAATCTCCCTTATTCAGCCGAAAGAAAACAATCCGAACTCCGATTTTGAGAGGCGGATTTTCGCTTTCGGCTATGTTTTGTCGTTCGTTAAATTTTAAGCGCGTTTTTAATGCTCTGCGCGTCAAGACTGCACTCTGTCTGGGTGCCGTCCGCCATATTTTTGATGTGCGCCCTGTTTTCGTTCATCTCGTTTTCGCCCACGATAACCGAGTTTTTCGCGCCTATCTTGTTTGCGAATTTCATCTGCGCCTTAACGCTCCTCGAAAGGTGGTCGATTTCGCATTTCACGCCGTTTTCGCGCAGTTTAAACGCAAGCCCCTGCACAAACGTACTCGCTTTGTCGCCCATCGAACCGATAAAAATATCGGGAACGTCCGCATCGGGGAATTTTATGCCCTGTTCCTCCATTGTGAGGATAAGCCTTTCAATTCCGAGCGCAAATCCGCTTGCCGGAGTGGGCGTATGACCGAGCTGTTCAACCAGTCCGTCGTAGCGTCCGCCGCCGCAGATTGTGCTGTTTGAATTTTTGTTGTCCGCTATAATTTCAAACACGGTTTTTGTGTAATAATCAAGTCCGCGCACGATATACGGGTCGATAAAATATTCAATTCCCATATTTTCAAGCGCGCTTTTAACCGCGTCAAAATGCTCTCTGCACTCGCCGCAGATACAGTCCAAAAACATAGGCGCGCCCTTTGAAAGCTCCTTGCACACTTTCGACTTGCAGTCGAGAATACGAAGCGGATTTTTTTCAAATCTGCTTTTGCAGGTGTCACAAAGTTCGTCATACTTCGGACGCAGAAAATCCCTTAATTTTTCGTTATATTCCTTACGGCATTTCGGACAGCCGATACTGTTGATGTTAAGCTTTAAATTCGTAAGCCCGAGCCTTTTATACAAAAGCATCGGAAGGCTCATAAGCTCCGCGTCGACGCTCGGATTTTTACTGCCGATAACCTCCGCGCCGAACTGGTGAAATTCGCGGTATCTGCCGGCCTGGTTTTTCTCGTAGCGGTAGCAGGTGATGTTATAAAAAAGCTTGGACGGCTGAGGAGTGTTGAAAAGTCCGTTTTCAATATAGCTTCTCGATGCCGACGCGGTGCCCTCGGGGCGCAGGGTAATACTTCGTCCGCCCTTGTCCTCAAAGGTATACATTTCCTTTTCCACAACGTCGGTAGTGTCGCCCACACCGCGCTCAAACAGTTCTGTATGTTCAAAAACGGGAGTTCTTATTTCTTTAAAATTGTATTCATCGCAGATTTTTAAAATTTCTCTTTCGATATACTGCCAAATATGCGCTTTTTCGGGCAGAATATCGTTTGTGCCTTTCGGCGCTCTCGTTAGCATTAAATCACTTCCCAAAACGATAATTTCATACATATATTACTCTTTATTGTAAAATATTAAGACTGTGTTTGTCAAGCGTTTTGCAATATTTTTTGAAATTTTTGTCAGAGGCATATTTTTACCAAAATGATGTCACAGCTTATTTTTGTGATGCAGTTCCACGGTATGCATACTTTTTCGCATTTTGAAAAAATTCCGAATTTAGACCTTCCCGGCACGACGATTGCGAGAATCTGCCCCGAACACTCGTCAATTTCGAGGTCGCAAACGTAGCCGAGCCTCTCGCCCGTGACGAGGTTTATCACCTCACGGCATTTGAAATCCGACGCTCTGAACATATAATTTCCCCCTTTTTTTGAGTTTATGACGCGGTGAAAAATTTATGTGTATTTTTTATAAAAACGGCAAACAATAAGACAAAAAGGAAAGGGTGATTTTTGATGATGAAAGGTTTTTCGTGCGGACTCATTGCAGGTGCGCTGATAGGCGCGGCGGCAGGTATGCTTGCCGACCCGATAAAAGACCGCCAGCACGCAAAGATGTCGCGAAAAAAACGCGAGATGTTCAAAGCCGTCGGCAATGTTATCGACAACGTGATGGATATGTTTTAAGGGCGCAGGGGTTGCAAGGGACGTTTCCCTTACAATCCCTCTTTTTTTGTTTTCAAAATTAACCTATCATATCAAAAACAGGTTATCGTAATTTTTCCTTTGCTCCGCAGGCACCGCTTTTACTCTAAAAGTGCCATAAGCGGAGCGAAACAGTAAGATAACAAATTTTATGTTTTTGATATGACACAGCAAACCCAAACTCGGCAAAAAGGTCAAAAATTGTAACAAAAATGTCGTTTTTATGTATTGAAAACTTGCAAAAAATACTATATAATGGAATAAATCAAACCACTCTTACAAGGAGAAAAGCTATGACTAATCCTATTGCGAACAAAAACGCGGTGATACGCGGTGACAAATACCGTTTCACCGTTTTGACCGACCGTCTTTTGCGTCTTGAATACGACGAGGACGGAATTTTTGAAGACCGCGCGACACAATGCGTTGTAAACCGCAATTTCCCCGTCCCCGAATTTTCGGTTAAGGAAAAGGACGGCGTTCTCACCATAGAAACCAACTGTCTGCGCCTTGAATACCGAGGCGGAAAATTCACGCGAAACACGCTTAACATTACATACTGCGGACGTATGGGAAAAATCGTCGGCACGGGCGGTGCGTACTACTTCGGCGACGAAAACATCACGCCGTTTCGCGGAACAATCCGCACGCTCGACGGCGTAAACGGCGCAAAAGAGCTTCCGCCGAGCATTATGTCAAACCGCCGTATGACGCATTTTGACGACAGCGAAAGCCTCGCGCTCACCGACGATTTTGTAAAGGTGCGCAAAAAGGGCATTGTCGATACATACGTTTTCGGATATTCAAACGCGCTGACCGACTGCCTTGACGCGTACTATGAGCTGACGGGCAAAACTCCGCTCTTACCGCGTTTTGCACTCGGTAACTGGTGGAGCAAATATTTCAAATACACCGAAAAAACCTATCTTGACCTTATGAACCGTTTTAAAGAGGAAAATATTCCGATTTCGGTTGCGGTTATAGATATGGACTGGCACAAGGTTGACATCGACCCGAAATACGGTTCGGGCTGGACGGGCTTCAGCTGGAACACCGACTTTTTCCCCGACCCCAAGAGGTTTTTGGACGCTCTGCATGCTCTCAACACAAAAACTTCGCTCAACCTGCATCCTGCCGGCGGAATTTCCGCACACGAGGACTGCTATGAGGAAACCGCAAAAGCTATGGGCGTTGACCCCAAAACCGAGGAAAATATTCCGTTTGACATTGCGGAGAAGAAATTTATCGACGTGTATTTTGACAAGGTTTTGAAACCGCTTGAGGATATGGGCGTCGATTTTTGGTGGATGGACTGGCAGCAGGGCAACACCAGCAAAACCGAGGGGCTCGACCCCCTTTGGATGCTCAATCACTATCATTATAATTACGCGCGCAAAGACGGCAAACGCGGAATTTTGTTCTCGCGTTTTTCGGGTTACGGCTCACAGCGCTATCCCGTCGGATTTTCGGGCGACACACACGTTACGTGGGAAAGCCTTGATTTTCAGCCGTATTTCACAAGCAGTGCGACAAACGTCGGATACGGCTGGTGGAGCCACGACATAGGCGGTCATATGATGGGTGTTCGCGACGACGACCTTATGAACCGCTGGACACAGCTGGGCGTATTTTCGCCGATTATGCGTCTGCACTCGTCAAACAGCGAATTTATCTCGCGCGAACCGTGGAATTTCTCGTACGAAACGCATCAGAGTATGCGCAAATTTATGCGTCTGCGATGCGAGATGATACCGTATCTTTACACAATGAACTACCGCGCAAGTGCACTGAACCGTCCGCTTGTTATGCCGCTTTACTATTTTTATAACAATGCGGAATCGCAGGAAATCAAAAACGAATATTTCTTCGGCACCGAGCTTATCGTAAGCCCGGTTACTCACCCGAAAGACGGCGTTACAAATATGGGAAAAGCGAAGGTTTATCTGCCCGAAGGCGAATGGTTTGACTTTTTTAATAAGTACAGATATTCGGGCAACCGCACATTTACGGCATACAGAAAATACGACGAAATGCCTGTTTTTGCAAAGGCGGGCGCGATTATCCCGATGAGTGCGGCGGAGGTTAACCCCGACAAAAACCCAGACGAGATTATTTTGAACATTTTCCCCGGCGCGGACAACACGTTCACGCTCTACGAAGACGACAACCTTACGGAAAGCTATCTTGACGGAAAATTTGCGAAAACCGAAATTAAACTCGACTGGACGGGCAAAAAAATCACAATCGGCGCGCCGACGGGCGATTTGAGCGTTATTCCCGAAAACAGACGTTACAAAATTGTGCTCAACTGTGTTGACGACTGCAATGTTTCGGTTAACGGCAAATTTGAAAAACGTTACGAAAACGGCGCGGTTATCGTTGAAATCAGCGGTGCGGACGGAGCGGAAATTTCGTTTGACAGCCTTAATATCACCGAAAACGATTATGTTAAAAAGGTGTTTGACATAATTTATCCCGCAACCGCGGAACATAATCTCAAAGCGAGAATTATTAAATCGGTGCGCGAAAAATCCAAAGCCGAGGCATTGTCCGACGTTATCGCAACCGATATGGACGAAAACCTCAAATCAGCAGTTATCGAAGTTTTAATGTAGGAATTTTAATTTGACGGAAACGTTGAATTGATACGAAATTGTTGATTTATTTTAACGGGGCGATGTGGGCATCGCCCCGTATATTTTATCCGAAAACACACAAACCCCCGATACAAAAAACGTATCGGGGTTTAAATTTACTGTAAACATCGGCGAATTTGCTCACCGTCGGGAAAATTAGTCCCGAACATTTAATCAATAAAAAATCCTAATCATCGAGGTGCAATTTCACACCGTTCTGCGTTAATTTTTCCTGCAATTTTGAAACGTCGAGCGACGCAAAATCGTCCGACATTGCCGCGGCACACCCTGCCGCCTCACCGCTCACCGCGCAGACGGGAATAACACGCGACAAATCCCACAGATTATCTTTAACGCCGAAACATCTGCCGGCAACGGCGAGGTTTTTCACTTTGCCGTTATAGAGCGAACGGAACGGAATTTCAAAAACAGGCCCTGCCTTGCGCCAGCTTGAAAACATTCCCACGCTGTCGTCAAACTTTTTGTGGTCGTCCGCAAGGTCGAGGTCATATTCCGCAGCAATTCTGCGCGTCATTCTCACCTGCGGAATTGTCGCGAGCGACGTTAACGCATACGACTTATCTTTCTCCCAATGTTTTACGAAATCCGAATAAATCGAACCGTGCGAAAGGTATGTCATTTCGCAAAGCTCGTCGTTTTCCACCGCCTCAAACGTTTTATCCACAAGTTTTTCGACGGGATTATCCGCTTCGTCCGCCACACCGCGCATTTTAAGGTGAAAACCGCCGTTTTTATCGGTATAATAATACCACGCCGCAAGGATATTTTTATAACTGTATTTTGCACACTCCGCGCCGGCAAGATATGCAACGTCCGCGTCGCCCGTGCAGTCGACAACGCTTTTTACTTCAACCGCACTTCTGCCCGATTTATTTTCAATCACGATATTTTTAATTTTTCCGCCGTCACACACCGCACTGCACGCCGACGTGCCGTACATAATTTCGACGCCCTCTTTTAAAAGAAGTTTTTCTGCCAGAATTGCAAAAAGATACGGATTATACTGCACCTCAAAGCGTCTTTTCGCCTTTTCCTCTTTTGTGCCGTTCTCCAGCCACGGTTTGGGATATTTTGCGTCCGCGCCGTGCTTTATCGACATCAGCAAAAGCTCCTCGGCAATGCCGAAACTCACCTGATTTCCGAGTCCGTCGCAAAGCGGAAGATAAATTGTAACAAGTCCGCAGGTGCCGAGTCCTCCGAGCATAAACTGCTTTTCCAAAAGTATGGTTTTTGCGCCCGAACGAGCCGCCGCAAGCGCTGCGCTTATGCCTGCAATTCCGCCTCCGGCAACCAAAACATCACACTTTTTCGCAATCGGAGTTTTAAGATTTTCGCTGATATATTCCATAACGTCCCCCAAAATTAAAAATACTTATTTTCCACTATTTTAGCACATCTTTCTATGTATTTCAACCCGAAAAGCTTTAATTTTTATGCTTTTTCAAAAAAATTTTAAAAAAACTATTGACAAACAAAAAATTATGCGTTATTATGTAACCACAGCGTACTAATGCACAATAGTACACAATAGTAAGGGGTGATACAATGCTGGGTATAAGCTTAAACAATTCGGCGCCGATTTACGAACAGCTTATTAACAAAATCGAAAATCTGGTGCTGGCAGGACTGCTCGAACCCAACGAGAGCCTTCCGTCGGTGCGCGAGCTTGCAACGAGCCTTGCGGTAAATCCGAACACCGTTCAGAAAGCGTATACATATCTCGAGCAGATAGGCGTGACGTATTCCGTGAGCGGAAAGGGAAGATTTGTGACGGGCGACGTTGAGGTTTTAAGGCAGAGAAAGGTCACCGACGCGTATTTTGAACTGCAAAAAACGGTGGAAAAATTAAAGGATCTCGGCGAGGACGAAAAAAACGTGTCGGAAAAAGTTAACTCTTTTTATAAGGAGGACAAAAAATGATAGCAATAGAAAATCTAACAAAAACGTTTGACGGAAATATTATTCTCGATCATATAACGTCAAACATCAAAAAGGGCAGTATTTACGGACTTATCGGCACAAACGGCGCAGGAAAATCCACGCTTTTGAACCTTATTTCGGGCATATATTTTCCCGACGGCGGAAAGGTTTTCATAGCCGACGAAGATTTATCGGAAAACGTTGCGTTAAAAGACAAAATTTCCTACATAAGCGACGAGCCGTTTTTCTTTAATTCGTACACAATGACCGATATGGCAAAATACTACGAAAAGGCTTATCCGTCGTTTTCAATGGAAAAATTCATTGAGATTTCGTCGTATTTTCCGCTGGACGTAAACAAAAAGCTCAACACATTTTCAAAGGGTATGAAACGTCAGGCGGCGATTGTTACGGCGCTTTCGAGAAATCCCGAAATTCTTTTGTGCGACGAAAGTTTTGACGGACTTGACCCCGTGATAAGACAGCTTGTGAAAAGGATTATTATAAAGGAAGTTACCGAGCGCGGAATGACGGTTATAGTGTCGTCGCACAACCTCGGCGAGCTTGAAAATTTCTGCGATGTTATCGGCATACTCCACGAAAACAAGATTATTATCGAAAAAAATCTTGATGACATAAAAGAAAACATACACAAAATCCAGGTTGCGTTCAAACCTATGATTGACGTGTCGTGCTTAAATGGCATAGACATTGTGAAATCGACGGTGAGAAAAAGCATTATGGAAATCGTGGCACGCGGACGTCTTGACGATGTTTTGAGAAAAATAGAGGAGAAAAATCCTATTCTCATCGACGTTATAGACATCTCGCTTGAAGATATTTTCATTTACGAAATGGAGGTTACAGGCTATGATGCATCAAAAATCCTTATTTAACCCGAAACTCGCGTTTGAGGATATGAAACAAAACAAGCACGTTATAATTTTATACACGGTTGCTTTGCTTTTATGCACGCTTTTCCCTGCGTCGCTTGAATATTCAAACTACTTTAACGATACGGTGAACAACGCATACTCTCTGCGAAGCGCCGCGGAAATTCTCGCGCTTTCAAATCCGTTTGTTATGATGCTCACCTTTGCGGCGGCGTTTATAATTGTTATTTTGCAGTTTAACTATCTGTATAAGCAAAGCTCGGTGATTTTTGTTCACTCAATGCCGTACACGCGCGCAAACATTATTGTGACAAAATACATATCGGGGCTTTTGGCGGCAGTTCTGCCGATTTTGCTGGTTGGAATCATAAATATGTTCGCCGCAAAAACTATGGGTATCGACTATCTTATGTCATACACCGATTACAACAAGGTTATGATATACTGCATACTTTCGACCGCTTTTTGTTACAGCGTTATGGTTATGGCGCAAACCGTTTCATCGGGCATATTTTCACTGCTTATCGCAACATCTTTCGTGTTTTTGCTCTACCCCATAACAAAGGGTGTTCTTGCGGGAATGGTATCAACATATCTTAGAACCTACAATATCGAAACGCTTTTCAGCCGCGAGATTGACTATATCTTCCCGTTCTGGAAAATTGCTTCGGCCGAGGATGCGTCGGAGGCGCTCACTTGGGGATTTTCGGCATACCTTGTCATTTCGTCAATCGTTATGCTCGCAATCTCCGCGCTTGTTTACTCGAAACGCAAAAGTGAAAATTCAAACAAATTCTTTGCGTTCAATACTGTTAACAAGTTTTTAAAATACTATATCACAATCGTTTTATCGCTCGGCGTGGGTGCGCTTACGGGTATGGCGGCATACGGCAGCTTCGGCATTTCGTATGTTATGTATATCGTTTCGGCAATAATCATTTTTGCGGTTTTGCAGGCGATTTTCGACAAAAACATCAAAAATATGTTTGCAAACAAATTAAGCCTCGGTGCGGTTCTTCTTGTTATCACCGCAGTTGTGTGTATGTTTAAATTTGATGTTTTTAAACTTAACGACCGCATCCCCGACGCAGCCGACACAAAAAGCATCGGAATTACGCTTCCGCTGCGCTACGAAAACTATGTTTCGGCGGACGGCAGCTACAATTTTACCGACAAGAAAACTATTGAAAAAGCAATTCTGCTTATGAAAAATTCCGAGCCGGCATATGACCGCGGCTGGACGACCGACGACAATTCATATTCCGTTACGTTCATAACCGACAAATACAAAAAACTCGGCATTTCGCGCCGTGCGCTTGTGAAAAAAACCGATTTGGAAGAATTTTCGAAGGCAGTTTTCGAAACCGCCGAGTTTAAAAAACAACTCACGCCCGACGAAAGTCAGGTAGAGGCAATTTACTGGACATATGTTAATTACGGCGACAACGAGAGCTTTAACGTTCAGACAAAGGCGCAGATAGAAAAATTGCTTAAAACATATTCGGCAGAGGTGAATAACATAAGTGCGGACGAATTTGTACACGGCAAGGTTTTGGGTTCGATAGAATATGAAATTCCGATTCAGAAAAATGATAATTTTGCGCGTCCCACCCGTTCGTTTTCTTACCGCCGCGCTCCCGTTTTTGAAAGCTGCACCGAAACACTTAAGCTGATGGAGCAATACCGCGCGGAATTTGAGGAGTCGGTAAAAAACGCGGACAACGGCGATGAAAAGTCCGAAGATAACGCGGATAATGCAGAAAATGCGGAAACAACCATAGCACAGGAATAGATAAATCTCCCCCGTTTTGAAATTCTTTTTGAAAACCTTCCTTCTTATTAAGGGAGGTTTTTGTTTTGGTTCGGGGCAACTCGGACATCGTCCCGTCACGCACATAAAAAATAATCACCAAAACAAACGTCAAAAATATAAAAAATCCCACAAAAAACAAAATTTTTGTTGACTACAGCCCAAAATGGTTATATAATAATCCTATGTATGCTAACAAGGAGGAAAAACTATGAAATCAAAAAGCATAGTAAAGTTCGCTATCGTTATTTTGATAATCGCAACGCTCGGCTACATTGCGGCGTACGGTCTTACAATCGGCGACTATCACATAGCAAGCGTAACAGATGAAGAAAACGGTATTAAAAAAGGTATGGATTTGGCAGGCGGCGCAACAATTTTGTTTGAAGCCGATACCGATAATGTGGCTGACGGCGATATGGCGGCAGTCGTTGAGGTTTTGAGAACCCGTCTTGACTCGGCAGGTCAGTTTGAAGCGACCGTTGCTCAGCAGGGCAAAAAAAGAGTCAGAGTTGAAATACCGGCAGTTATGGACACACAGGAAGCTATCGACCTTTTGGGTACAACCGCAAAACTCGAGTTCCGCGACAAGGACGGAAACGTTGTTTTGAAAGGCGAGCAGGTTAAAAAGGCTCAGTCGGTTTACGATACACTCGATTCGTCGGGCAAAAAAGGCTATCAGGTAAGACTTGAGCTTACAAGCGAGGGCAGAAAAGCTTTTGCCGAGGCTACCGAAAGAGTTGCCGGCTACAGCTCGGACAACACAAACTATATCGCAATTTATCTTGACGATACAGTTGTTTCAAGCCCCAGAGTTCAGGAGAAAATCGACAGCGAAACCTGTGTAATCAACGGCGATTTCACCGCTGAGGACTCCAAAACTCTCGCAAGCCAAATTCAGTCGGGTAAACTTCCGTTCTCGATTAAGGTTGTTGAAAGCAGAACAATCGGCGCATCGCTCGGCGAGGACGCTTTGGCACGCAGTGTAAAAGCAGGCGCAATCGGCTTTGTTTTGGTTGTTTTGTATATGATTATAATGTACAGACTTTGCGGATTTATCTCGGGCATTTCGCTCGCGGGCTACATCACGCTTGTTCTTATGATTTTAAGCTGGCTCAAAATCAACCTCACACTCCCCGGTATCGCAGGTATTATCCTCACAATCGGTACTGCGGTGGACGCGAACGTTATTATTTTCGAGCGTGTTAAAGAGGAGCTCCGTCTCGGAAAAACACTGCGCGCCTCGGTTGACGCAGGCTTTAAAAGAGCGTTTACGGCTATTTTGGACGCAAACGTTACAACTCTTATCGCGGCTGTTGTTTTGTACTTCTTCGGTACGGGCAGCATAAAAGGCTTTGCGGTTACACTCTTTATCGGTACACCGGTAAGTATGTTCACCGCTATCGTTGTAACCAGATTTTTGCTGCAGCAGCTTATCGGCTTTAACATTAAAAATTCAAAACTTTACAGTGCGTGAGAGGAGGAGCAAATATGTTTAATATTGTAGAAAAGAAAAAAATATTTATGTCTGGTTCCGCACTCGTAATTGTTGCCGGTCTTATTGCATTCTTTGCAATGGGCTTTAATGCCGACGTTGATTTTACAGGCGGATACACAATGAGCGTCAAGGTTGTTACCGAGGGCGACGCTGACCTTACGGCGGACGCTGCGGATACAAAAGACGACACATCTAAAGACGAAAACAAAACGGACGCTGATGCTGACACAAAAGCGGATGACACGAACAAAGACGCTAATACAGATGCAAACAAAGATACGTCTGCCGACACTGACAAAACAGCGGATACAACCGCAAAAGCAGACGGCACAACGACTGACACAGCTAAATCGGCTGACACAACCGATGATGCAGAAGACAACGGTCTTATTAAAACACAGCTTGTAAAAAGCGAAAAAACCGCTCCTTTGAAAACCTATGAATTTTCCGAGGATGACGTAAGAAAAACCGTTGACGCGGTTGCAAAAGTTAAAGCTTCGAGCGTTGTAAAAAGCGAGGACGGATTTGTTATAAAAACAAACGAGCTTGACGCAAAACAGGCGTCGGACGTTAAACAGGCGCTCGCTGACAAATACGGCGTAATCAAAGTTATTTCGGAGGACAAAGTAAGCGCGACGGTCGGCAGTGAGCTTCTCGGAAGTTCGCTCCAGGCACTCTTAATCGCGGCAGTTTTAATGCTCATCTACATTTCATTCAGATTTGAGCTTTTGTCGGGACTTTCGGCAGTGCTTGCGCTTGTTCACGACGTACTTATTATGCTTTCGATGTATGCAATTTTCAGACTTCCCGTAAACACTTCATTTATCGCGGCAATGCTCACAATTATCGGTTACTCAATCAACGCGACAATCGTTATTTTTGACAGAATTAGGGAAAACACGAAATATCTTAAGAAAGAAACTTTCTCAAATATCGTAAACACAAGTATCTGGCAGTCGATGGGCAGATCCATCAACACCACCGTTACAACCCTTTTAACAATCGTTATGGTTTACATTTTGGGTGTAACCTCGGTTAGAGAATTTGCTCTCCCGATTATCATCGGTCTTTTGTGCGGTACTTATTCGTCAATCTTCCTCGCAGGCTCGTTCTGGTGCTTGTTCAGAGGCAAAAAGGCTGACGCAAAAGTTAAATAAAATAACCGAACACGATTTTCAAAACGGCAGAATTTTAACATTCTGCCGTTTTTTGCGTTTTACATTCTGTTTTTATAATCCGAACTCCGTGTGGCTTAAATAGGCAAATTTATTGAACAATATTGACCTTTTATTATAATATTTTGCCGAATTTGCATTTTTGTATTGCAAAAAATTTTTTATGTGGTACAATATAGCGGAAGATAAAAATTATAACACAAAAGGGTGTTTTATTATGAAAAAAACATACAATCTCGGCATCGTGGGCTACGGCGGAATGGGAAAATGGCACCATCTTAATATGGACAGAATTGACAGAGTTAATCCCGTTGCGGTGTGCGATATTGCAAAGTCTGCGCGTGACAGAGCGGAAAGCTACGGACTTAAAACGTATGACAACATAAACAAAATTTTAAAGGACGACTCGATTGACATTATTGTTATCGCGACTCCGAACCATTTTCACTGCCCGTACGCGATTAAGGCAATGCAGGCAGGAAAGCACGTTATCACCGAAAAGCCGATTACCACGTCGAGCGCAAATCTTCAGAAAATGATTGACGCTTCCGTTTTGTATGACCGCAAACTTTCGGTGCATCAAAACAGACGCTGGGACAAAGACTACCTCACAATCAAAAAAATTGTTGACGATAAAATGATAGGCGATGTGTTCACCGTTTCGTCGCGCGTTATGGGTTCGCGCGGTATTCCGGGCGACTGGCGCGCAAAAAAGGCGTTCGGCGGCGGTATGATGCTTGACTGGGGCGTTCACCTTATCGACCAGGCGCTTCATATGTTCAATTCGCCCGTGCGCGAGGTTTACGTTCGTATGCAGCACGTACATTACAGTGAGGTTGACGACGGTTTTTCGCTTGTTCTCACGTTTGAAAACGGCGTTGTTTACACAATCGACGTGTTCACTTCGTGCTACATAAATCTTCCCAGATGGCACGTTTGCGGTTACGAGGGCACGGCGGTTATCAACGACTGGAGCTGTGACGGCAAAATCGTGAACATTCAAAAGGGCAAGGAAAACGAGGACGCAACTCCCATTGAGGCAGGCGCAGGTCTTACAAAAACAATGGCGCCGAGAACCGACAAATCGACGGTTGAGCATAGTCTTCCGCATATCGAGTGCGACGAGTGGGTAGAATATTACGGAAATTATGTAAACGCGATTGAGGGCAAAGAGGAGCTTTTGGTTCAGCCGAGCGAGGCAATGCGCGTTATGCGCGTTATGGAGGCGGCGTTTAAGTCGGAAAAACAGAACAGGTCGATAAACGTTAATATTTAATTGGTTTTGAAAATTTTAATATTTATGTTTGTTTCGGGGGATTTTATATAAAAATCCCCCGTTTGTTTTTTGTGAAACATTTGGAGAATATTCGGGGCGATGCAGGCATAGTCCCGTTCAAAAATTCACATTACTACTGTGCGTTTTTCACCATTGTTTCCATAAAAATTCCGTATCCCTTTGCCGGGTTGTTGACAAAAACGTGCGTAACCGCGCCGATTAAAAGGTCGTTTTGGATAATCGGACTTCCGCTCATACCCTGAACAATTCCGCCCGTTTTTTCGAGCAGACGCTTGTCGGTGACCTTTATCACCATACCTTTTGTGGAATTTTCGTTGTACCGCATAACTTTCAAAATTTCAATTTCGTATTTTTCCGTCGTATCGCCCGAAATGTTGCTCAAAATATATGCTTTTCCCTCGGTGATTTTGTCCGCCGTGCCGACAAAATATTCCTCGCCGTGAATGTTTTCCTTGTCCGCCGTGCCGAAAATTCCGTATTTGATGTTTTTGCCGATTGTGCCGATTTTTGAATTTCCTCCGGCAAAAACTCCCTGCAATTCGCCCGGACTTCCCGACACGCCTTTTTTCACGTCGATAATGTTCGCGCGCACAACCGAACCGTTTTTCACCGACAAAACATTACCGCCGTCGCCGCCCGAAATACCGTGCCCGAGCGCGCCGAAAGTGTTTGTTTCGGGGTCGAAATACGTCAGCGTACCTATGCCTGCCGTGCTGTCTTTCGCCCAAAATCCCAGCCTCCAAACACCGCTGTTTTTCTCCTGTTTCGGCTCGATTTCCGTTTCGCGCTCCTTTGAATTGCGCAAAAATTTAATCTTCATTTTTTTGTTTTTGTGCTTTTCGGTCTGCGCTTTAAGCTCTTTTACGCCGGTGATTTTTTCACCGCCGGCATAGGTGATGAAATCGCCCGGCTTAAGCCCTGCACCGCGCGCCGGCGACACATTTCCGCCGTCCTTTTGCTCAAATTCCGTCAAATCTGCAACCAGCACGCCGTCGGTGTATAATTTCACGCCGATTGCATTTCCGCACGCGATGAGTTTTTTGTTTTTTACAACCTCAGCTTCTGCCCTCTTTACGTCCAAAATCCCCGGCATTTTTATGTCCGCGTCAAAGTTTTTGCCGTCATTTTTGCCCGTGTAAACCCCGTTTTTTAAAATTCCCTCGTCGCTCGCGTCTTTAATATGTGCGGAAAAAAAGCGTCCGTACTGCGCCTTTTCGCCCTCCATAACGATAAATTTATCGGGAATTTTTAAAAATTCAGCCGTCATATATGCCGAAAAAACGGCAAATACGGCAATCAAAACAAAAATTATTGATTTTTTGAATTTCAATTTTTTCACCTCGAAAACTTTTTATCGTTTTTAAGTTAACCTTGCTTTTGATGTTATATCCTGATAAAAAATTTGAAATATTTCAAAAAATTTTTTTAAAAGAATGAAAATTGAACAAAATTGCAAAAACTGCTTGATTATATGGTAAAAATATGTTAGAATAGTAGATGTGAATTTTTGAATTTTTGTCAGGAAGGTAGATAAATTGCACAGATTTTATACCGAAAACGTTTATCAGAGCGAAAATAAAGCAGTTATTTCGGGCGATGACGTGAAACACATGAAAAAAGTTCTGCGCCTTAAAGAGGGCGACAGGGTGACGGTGTGCGATTTTAAATGCATCGATTACATCTGCGAAATTGTTTCGCTTTGCGAAAACGAGGCGGTATTAAAAATCGAATCGTCGCATAAAAATGCGTTTGAACCGCCGGTTAACGTTACGATTTATCAGGGCTTGCCGAAGTCGGATAAGCTTGAATACATCATACAAAAGTGCATTGAGCTGGGCGCGGTGAAAATTGTGCCGACGGTTACGAAACGCGCGGTTGTGAAAATTTCGGACGGCGAAAAAAAGAGGGCGCGCTGGCAGAAAATTGCGGACGAGGCGGCAAAGCAATGCGGACGCGGTGTGCGCATTGAGGTTAATTTGCCCGTTTTGTTTGAAAAAGCCGTTTTGTCGGCAAACGGCAGTCTTAAAATTATGCCGTATGAAAACGAAGAAAAGAACACGATTAAAAGCGTGCTTAAAAATTCAGATGAAAAAAATATTTCAATTTTTATAGGTCCCGAGGGCGGATTTGACCAATCGGAGGTCGATTTTGCCAAGGAAAACGGCGTCTTTACAGTCACGCTCGGTCCGCGCATTATGCGCACCGAAACCGCGCCGATTGCGGTTTTGTCGGCTTGTATGTATGAAAAAGACGGCTGGGAGAGATAAAACAAATAAAATTTTAATTTTCAACACATATTTAATATGTAAGGAGAAAAAAATGGATAATACAAGAAGAAGTGTTATTGAAGAAAAACATTCCAACGCGATGCTGTTGTCTACTGTGGTAAGCATGGCGCTTTTGACGTTTATATTTTTCGTTTACACCCGTCTTTTCGGGCAAATGGGCGCAATTCTGCCTCTTTACAACACGCTGTTGATTTTAAGCTTTGCAAGCTTTGCGTGCGCGGCGGTTTTTGCGGTTATCGCCATCAAAAAAAGCGAATTTTTCGTTGAATACTCGCTTTTGTGCTCGGTTTTGACGGTCTGCTTTTTTGCAATGCGCGGAATACCGTTTATCCCTGCAAAACACGCGGCAATCGTTGCAATCGCGCTGATTGTGCTTTACTGGGTTTTGAGTTTTGCGTATCATTCGTTCTGGCAGAAAATTTCGGTTTCCAAAACGGTGCAGAACATTGTTATAATCGCATTTTTGGTGATTGCGGCAGCACTTATCGCGCTGTTTATCGTGTCGCTTGCAAAAATGCCGTTCTTTAACCTGTGGTACACAGACACACTTTATTGATAATATTTGATTTCCCGGCATAGAAATTTTTTAAAATTTCTATGCCTGAAATATATATTTACAAAGGAGAGATTTAAGGTATGAAAGTAGTATGCTTCGGTGAAATTATGGGACGTTTAAACCCTCCCGGATATCAGAGATTTGTTCAGGCACGTGAATTTGAAATTTCGTATGCCGGCGGTGAGGCTAACGTTGCGGTATCGCTCGCAAATTACGGCGTTGACGCGTCGTACGTTACAAAAGTGCCTGCAAACGACATTGCAAAATCGGCTTTAAGAGAGCTTAAAGCTCACGACGTTGACACCTCCGACGTTGTCATCGGCGGTGAAAGACTCGGTCTTTATTTCTGCGAAAAAGGCGCGTCGCAGAGAGCGTCGAAGGTTATTTACGACAGAAAATACTCGGCTATTTCGATGGCTGAACAGTCTGATTTTGACTGGAATAAAATTTTGGACGGCGCGGACTGGTTCCACTTTACGGGAATTACACCGGCGCTTTCGGACAACTGCGCGGCTATCTGCCTCGACGCGGTTAAAGCGGCAAAAGCTAAAAACATCACAGTAAGCTGTGACCTCAACTTCAGAAAAAATCTTTGGACAAGCGAAAAAGCCGGCAAGGTTATGGCAGGTCTTATGGAATATGTTGACGTTGCAATCGCAAACGAGGAGGACTGTGAAAAGGTATTCGGCATAAAGGCTGAAAACACCGACATCACAGGCGGTACTCTTTCAAAAGACGGCTACATAAAAGTTGCGGAAACACTTTCCAAAAAATTCAATATCCCCACAGTTGCAATCACACTCCGCGGAAGTATTTCGGCGAGCGACAACAACTGGGCTGCTATGCTCTATCAGAACGGTGATGTGTTCTTCTCGAAGAACTATCTTATCCGCATTGTTGACAGAGTGGGCGGCGGCGACAGTTTCGGCGGCGGCTTGATTTACGCTCTCAGAGAGGGTTACAACGGTCAGGATGCTATCGAATTTGCGGTTGCGGCATCGTGCCTCAAACACACAATCGAGCACGACTTCAACGAGGCTACCCTTGACGAAGTTAAAAACCTTATGGGCGGCGACGGAAGCGGACGCGTACAGAGATAAATTTCACATTTTAAAAACGTCAAAAACGGCATAGAAATCTATGCCGTTTTATTTTGCGTAAAAACCCCCGTTTTTGCAATGTGCAAAACAGGGGTTTTCTTATGATTTTTTACGGCGCGAACGCGAAAAATTCTTCGCTTGAGCGTCCGTCCGCGCGGTTATAACGCTTTAATTTATACAGACAATCCTTGTCGCGCGTGATGAAATTTATGCCCTCCTCGCACGACAGACTGCCTTTGTATCCGAGCCTTTCTTTCACCACCGTGTGCGCGTCGGTGCACATCGACCCGAACGGAAATGTGAAAACATCAACGTCTATACCCGTTTTTTCCTTTATAAGCTGTTGGTTTTTCATCAAATCGGCATAAAGCATTTTCTGATACGCCTCACTGCCCTCACCCTTTTGCTTTTTCGCACCGCTCCGCGATTTGTCAAAGCTGTGCAGATTGTACGAATGATTTTGAATTTCAAAAACGTCACTGCTCGTTTTTATATCGTCCCACGTCATATGCGAATAATACTTGCTCCGCTCGCCGTTTTGCGAATATTTCTCGCTCTGTATGCCGATAACCGACAGCACCGCCTTAAACCCGAACTCCTTCAAAATGGGATAGGCAAACAGATAATTGTTGTAATATCCGTCGTCAAACGTGAGCATAATCGGCTTTTCGGGCAAGGGCGCGCCGTTTTCAACATAGTTAACAAGGTCGGCAAAAACGACCGTCGTATAGCCTTTATCCTTTAAATACTGCATATCGCGCCGAAGTTCATCGGGCGAAACGATAAACTTTCCGAGCCGTTTGTCGTCGTCCAAAACTAGGTGATACATCACAATCGGAAGCCGTATTCCGTCACGCTCGGCAACGGTCAAAACTTCCTTTTGCGAAACGTAAGCGCAAAGGGAATAGCAAACCAGCATAATTGCACACAAAAGCGACAAAACCACATTTTTACTCGACATATTTTCAACCGCCCCCGCCGTTTTCCGTTAATAATCTCTCATAAAACTCGGTTTTCCGCCTGTAATTTTTATCGTCTTTCGGTTTTTCCACCGCCGACTTATTTTTATTCAGAAATTCTGTAATTTCATACACGTCAATCCAGATTTCGTTGTTGCCGTCCTTTTGCACCTCGTCAAAAATTATCTGCATACCAAAGTGCAAATGCGCAATGTTGATGTTGTTGACGTTTTCTTTTGTGCTGTAGCCCGTCATTCCGAGATACCCTATAACCTCGCCGGCGGCAACCGTGTCACCCTCTTTAAGGTGCGTATTAAAGGGAAAATCCTTGCGGAGATGCGCATAATAATAGTAGCGTTTGCGGTCGAAACTGCGTATTCCGACGCGCCAGCCTCCGTATCGGTTCCAGCCCATAGCCTCCACCGTTCCGCTCTCCACGCAGATTATCGGCGTGCCGATACCGCCCATCAGGTCGTTGCCGAGGTGTTTGCGCTTAAATCCGTAGGTGCGGCTGCTGCCGAAATCGCGGTAATGCGAAAATCCGTAGCCGGCGGCAACGGGCGAAAACGCTTTAAGTCCGTAGTTTTCGCACCATTCGCCGTCTTTTTTTATGTAATACGTCCCCACAAATCCGCCCAGCACACCGTCGTAAGCCTCTTTATAATAGTTGAAATATTTAGCGTTTTGACATATTTCCTCCGCCGTTTTGCCCGATTTTAAAAGCTCGGCGCATTTGTCCATATACGATAAATTGAAATTTTTGAAATTTCCTCCGCACTTTTCACCGCAAAGCGCGAGGAGCGTTATCCAGTCGATATGATTGTCATCGCCGGCGGTTTTCACGTCGTATTTGTACGCCTTTGTCATTGCCTCGTTTGTAATTGAAAAATCCACCCATTTTATGTAATCTCCGCCCGTTTCCACCGCGGTTTCGTCACGGTTGAACACGGCGAAAAGCGAAAAGATTGCAAAAAGCGCAAGCGCGCACAGGGTGGCATATTTTCTCCTTAAAAAATGCACCGCAAAAATCACCTGCTTACCACTTAAATAGTAAATATATATGATTTTTTACAGTGCATTATGTTTGTTATTTATTTTTAATTTCGGCTAGGCATCAGAGGATCGAACCCCGTATGCCTTGCATTTTAAAAATTTCATGCCTTTTCGGCTTGTCGTCCTCGAAAGGCTGACGTATAACACAGCTTTTCAACGCGGTATTTTGGAAAATTTGCCTATTTAAACCACACGGGGTTCGATCCTCTGATGCCTATCATCGCAGCGCCGTTTTTCGATACCGTCAGACGTTCGCCGTCGTAGGTGCACCCAACCGAGAAGATAATTCCCGGCTCGTCACAAGTGACAAACAGCGGGTCGTCGTCAACATTTGCGCAGACAAGAATATTTTCGTTTTCGTCCTCGCGCGTAAAGCCGAAATTCGTTCGGTTTTGCCACGTGAACGAAATTTTTCCCGTTTGCAGTGCGGTGTGCGAATTTTTAAGCTTTGCAAGGGTTTTATAATACTCGACAAGGTCGGTATCTTCATTTCCCCACGGGTAAAACGCGCGGTTGAACGGGTCCTCAAAACCCTCCATACCTGCCTCGTCGCCGTAGTAAATGCACGCACAGCCGGGGAGTGCAAACTGAAGTGCGGCGCACAGTTTTTCCCTTGACAGCGCGATTTTTCGGTCCTCGGAATTAAGCTTATACACCGATTTTTCCTCTTTTGAAATATGAGGCATATTCGGCATAAGCGCGTTTAAAATACGGAGCGTATCGTGCGTGGAAAGGCTGGTCATCACGCAGTCGAGAACGGGTTTCGGATAGTTTTCCGCAATGGTCATAACGGTGTCGGCAAACGCAAAACCGTTAACAGTGCCGTTTGCAAAGCCGATAAGCGCGTTCTGATACGGATAATTCATCACCGAGTCAAGCTCGGAATGTGAGAAATATTTGCGCAGAACGCCGTAGCTTTCTTTGTTCGACGCGTCCTCCCACACCTCGCCCATAACGAGAGCGTCGCTTTTTATCTCTTTGACGCGCTTTGTAAGAGATGCGATAAACTCGTCGGGAAGCTCGTCCGCAACGTCAAGACGAACACCGTCCGCGCCGAGATTGAGCCATTTTGCAAGAACCGAATTTTCGTCAAAGATGATATAATTCATAAAATCGGGATTTAATTCATTCACGCACGGGAGGGTGTCAATGCCCCACCAGGACGTATATTTTTCGGGGTATTCCGAGAACGAATACCAGTCGCGGTACGGCGAATTTTCGTTGCTGTACGCGCCGTTTCCGAAGATTTTCTTTTTGTCAAAATAGATACTGTTACTGCCCGTGTGCGAAAACGCACAGTCGATTATAATTTTAATTCCCATTTTGTGCGCACTTTCGCAAAGCTCGGAAAAATCGGAGTCGTCCCCCAGCATAGGGTCGATTTTTTTGTAATCGGCGGTGTCGTATCGGTGGTTTGAATATGCAAAAAATATCGGATTGATGTAGATAACACCCGCGCCGAGCGACTTTATATAGCCGAGTTTTTCGCGTATACCGCACAAATTTCCGCCGAAGAAATCGTTGTTTAAAATTTCGCCGTTTTCGTCGGGCAAAAATACGGGAACGTCGGATTTTGACATATGAACCGTGTACGGCTCAAGCTTGCCGGTTACCGGAGATTTTCGCTTGCCTTCAAAAAATCTGTCGGGAAAAATTTGATAATACACCTTTCCTTTAAAAAATTCGGGCGTATCGCAGGACGCGTCATAGCAGGTGACCTGCCATTTTGAGCCCTCGGAAATGTTCGTGTCGCCCGTGCCGTATTTGAAAAGGTTAAACGACGAAGTGCGCGTTTCTATTTTGAAATAATAGCGGTAAAGTCCGCAGAACGCGAGCGCAAATTCGCCCGAAAAAATTTCATATGCGCCGCCGTCTTTTTTATCCGAGAGAGGCTGCTGCATAAAAAATCCGTCGTTTCGCTCCAAAATGAGGAAGCATTTCTGCGTTTCGCAGTTTTTTGGGATTTTTATGCGTATTGTGCATTTTTCGTCGGTTTTAAGCGAGCCGAACGGCGATTTGTAAAATTCGTTTTTGCTGTCGAATAGTATTCTCATAATTTTTCCTTTGGCGAAAATTTTCAGGGCGGTGCAAACACCGCCCCGTTTAAATTATTTTAAATATGCAACATTATAATTTTATATTCCAGATATTATCCGCATATTCTTTCACTGCGCGGTCTGCCGAGAAAATACCGGCTTTTGCGATATTAACGAGCGACATATCGGTGAATTTATCCCTGTTAAGATACTCTTTGCCGACTCTTTCCTGCGCCTGTCTGTACGACTCGAAATCCGCGATTGTCATATACGCGTCCGCCGTGCCGAACGAATTTGTGAGGAGAGATTTTGAAATATCTTCGAAACGCGTGCCGAGAATACCCGACGTGAGCATATCAAGCACTCTTTTAAGCTCGGGTGTAACAAAGAAATTCGGGTTGTAACCCTTTCTCCAAAGTTCCTCAACCTCGGGCGCCGTCATACCGAAAAGGAAAATGTTGTCCTTTCCGACCTGCTCGCAGATTTCAACGTTCGCGCCGTCCAGCGTACCGAGCGTAACCGCGCCGTTTATCATAAGTTTCATATTTCCCGTGCCCGACGCCTCTTTGCCGGCAATGGAAATCTGCTCCGAAATTTCCGCCGCGGGAATGATGATTTCCGCAAGCGAAACTTTGTAATCTTCAATAAACACAACTTTGATTTTATCGCGCACTGCCGCGTCGGAGTCAACAAGGTCGGCAACCGCCGAGATAAGGCGGATAATCTGTTTCGCCATCATATAACCTGCCGACGCTTTCGCCGCGAAAACAAAGGTTCTCGGCGTGATGTCCGCGTTGGGGTTATCCTTAATCACGTTATACATATGCAAAATCTGCAAAACATTCAAAAGCTGGCGTTTATACTCGTGCAGACGCTTAATCTGCACGTCGAAAATGGACGACGGGTCAACGTTTATGCCGTTTGCGTGCGAGATGTATTTTGCGAGCGCCTGTTTTTTGACAAGCTTGATTTTCTGCAATGACTCAAGCACGTTTTTGTCGCCTTTATACTTCAAAAGTCCTTCAAGCGCGGTTGCGTCGTGAACGAATTTGTCGCCGATAAGGTTCTTTATAAGCGACGCAAGCTCGGGGTTGGACTGGCAAAGCCATCTTCTGTACGCAATGCCGTTTGTAACGTTTGTAAATTTGTCGGGTTCGATATTGTAATAATCTTTAAAAATGCTGTTTATCAGAATATCGCTGTGCAGTTTTGACACGCCGTTGACCTTATGGCACGCCGCAAGGCAGAGGTTTGCCATACGCACTTCGCCGTGCGCAACGGGCGACATATACTCGATTTTCGCAATATCGCCCGGGTAAACTTCGTTGAGTTTCTGCACCAGACGGCGGTTGATTTCGAGCACAATCTGATAAATTCGCGGAAGTTCCGCGGAAAACAGGCTTTCGGGCCAGCGTTCGAGCGCCTCGCTCATAACGGTATGATTTGTGTATGTGAGCGTGCGCGTCACAATATCCCACGCTTTATCCCAGTCATAGCCGTACTCGTCTATGAGAATTCTCGTAAGCTCGGGCACGCAGAGCGCAGGGTGGGTATCGTTGATATGGATTGCAACCTTGTCGGGAAGATTATCCAGCGTTTTATACTTTTTGATATGTTTCAAAAGTATGCTTTGAAGCGACGCGGACACCAAAAGGTACTGCTGTTTTATTCTCAAACGTTTGCCCTCGATATGGTCGTCGGCAGGATAGAGAATTTTTGAAATTACCTCTGCCATTGTGTTTTCCTCGAGCGAACGAACGTATTCACCGCGCGAAAATGCCGTCATATCAAGGTTGTTGGGCGATTTTGCGCTCCACAAAACGAGCTTGTTCACCGCGTCGGTGTCGTAACCCGAAATATACATATCGTACGGCACAGCCATAACGGGCTGATAGTTTTCGTGCGTAACCTTCAATTTTCCGTCGGTCCACTCTTCTTTTAAAGTTCCGCCGAATTTTATGATAAAAGATTCGTCCTCGCGCCTGTTAAGCCAAACGTCGCCCATTTCAAGCCAGTTGTCGGGAAATTCCATCTGCCAGCCGTCAACGATTTTCTGCTTGAAAATACCGAATTCGTAGCGGATAGAAAAGCCCGTGCCCATCATTCCGAGGCTTGTCATAGCGTCCATATAGCAAGATGCCAAACGTCCCAGACCGCCGTTGCCGAGGCCTGCGTCCGGCTCCATTGCATAGAGCGAATTGATGTCAATTTTCTTCTGCTTCAGCGCGCTTTTGAAAACGCTTTCCATTCCGAGGTTATAGAGGTTGTTGCGGAGCGACGTTCCAACAAGGAACTCCATCGACATATAATAAACCTGTTTGCCCTCTTTTTCCTTATACTGTTTTGCAAATTTGCTCCTTTTTTCGGCAAGCAAATCCTTAACGACATAACAAAGCGTCTTATACGCCTGTTTTTCGGTTGCGTCGTCTATTGAGCAGCCGAAAACGTTCATACATTTTGTATTAAGGAGATTTGTTACTTCGTCTTTTTTGTAGTTCATTAAAATTCCCCCTTTATCTGTTGTATTATATGATGCTGCCATAAACATTGATATATTCCGACGCGGCTTTTTTCCAGCTGCAATCGTACTTCATAATATTTTTGACAACTTTTGTATATTTAACCTTATCGTGATAAAAATCCACCGCACGGCGCACCGCGTCGAGCATATCGTGCGCGTTATACACCTTAAACGTAAATCCGCGTCCTTCGAGAGTATCGGTATTGAGCGCCGGAACGGTATCGAAAAGACCGCCCGTTTCGCGCACCACGGGAATTGTGCCGTAGCGCATTGCGATAAGCTGTGAAAGTCCGCACGGCTCGCTCTTTGACGGCATTAAGAAAATGTCAGAACCTGCATAAACCTTGCTTGCAAGCGCGGTGTCAAACTTAATGTTCGCCGAAACTTTTCCGGGGTAAACATATGCCATATGTCGGAAATGGTTTTCATATTTCTCGTCGCCCGTGCCGACAATTACAAACTGCACGCCCAAATCCATAATCTCTTTGGACACGCACTCCACAAGGTCAAGACCTTTATGCGAAACAAGGCGCGTAATCATAGAAACCATAGGAATATCGGGATTTTGCTCAAGTCCCAAATCCTTTTGGAGCGCGAGCTTGTTATCCTGCTTTTTAAGCACCTCGCCGGCTTTATAGTTCACATAAATATTTTTATCCTTATTCGGATTGAAAATATCGGTGTTTATGCCGTTTGTAATTCCGCACAGTTTATATGAATTTTCTTCAAGAATTTTTTCCAGTCCGTGCGCATAATACGCGTATCGGATTTCAAAAGAATAAGTTTTCGACACGGTTGTGATTTTGTCGCAAAGCACAATCGCGCTTTTCAAAAAGTTCAAACAATCGCCGTAGGTAAGCACGTTGCGCATACCCTCGTCCATACCGAGAACATATGACAAAAACTCGTTCGGCACCTTGCCCTGATACTCGATATTATGAATTGTGAGCACCGTTCTTATATGCGAATATTTCTGCATATGGCAATACTGCGCGCGAAGGAATGCCGGAACAAGCGCGGTCTGCCAGTCGTTTATATGGATAATATCGGGCGCAAAGTCGATGTGCATAAGCATTTCCAAAATCGCCTTTGAAAAATATGCAAAACGCTCGCCGTCGTCATAATATCCGTAGCACCCGTCGCGGTAAAAATAAAATTCGTTGTCCACAAGATAGTATGTCACACCCTTATACACCGCGGTGAAAACGCCTACGTGCACTCTCCTCCACGCAAGGTCAACGCCGAAGCTGGTTAAAAAACTAACTTTGAAATTCGGGTTTTCCTTTATGGATTTATAATACGGAATAACCACGCGGACTTCGATATTTTCGTCCTTTTCAAGCTGTTGGGGAAGGGACTGCGCAACGTCGCCCAGTCCTCCCGTCTTTATAAAGGGCGCCGCCTCGGACGCCGCAAATAAAATGTTCAATACCTGATACCCCTTTTCAAAAAGCCTAAATTTTTTCGCCTTTGCTGATGATGAGCGGTGACGTATGCGCGCCTATAAGCGTGCGTTCGCTGCCGATTTCAACGTCTTTATCGAGAATAACATTCTCTATTTTACTGCCTTTTCCGATTTTTACACCCTGCATAATAACCGAATTTTTAACCTCCGCGCCCTCTTCGATTTCAACATCACGGAAGATGACGCACCCCTCGGCATTGCCGTTAATAACACAGCCGTCGGCAACAAGGCAGTCGTCAACAAGCGAATTTTTGCCGTAATAGGTCGGCGCCTCGTCGCGCACCTTTGTATAAATAGGCGCACGCGGATTGAATATATTTTTGCGCACGTCGCAGTCAAGAAGCTTGAAATTGTTTTTAAAATACGACGCAACGCTGGTGTTGCGCAAAACAACGCCTTTGAATTCGTAAACGTTTATGCTCACTTTTCCGCTGTTGAAATTCGGCTGGAGATAGTCGCGCTCAAAGTGATAAAATCCTTTTGCGACGCATCTTTCAACCAAATCTATAAGCATTTTTCTGTCGAGAATAAACATTCCCATACCCACAAAATCGCCGCCTGCCGGTATGCAGTCGATAACAACCTCGGATGCACGGCTGTTTTCGTCGGTTTTAAGAAGAATTTTTCTGTCCTCGCTCGGCTCTTTCTCCTTGCTTGCAACCACCGTAATATCCGCGCCCGATTTAATATGCGACTCCAAAACGTCCTCATAGTCGATATTGCACACGTTAACCGAGTCGGACATAACAACATAGTCACCCTCGGCTTTTTTGAGGAAGGAAAGCGCGCCGTAGAGCGCTTCGATTTTGCCCTTGTAAACCTCGGTGCTTTTATCGGCAAACGGCGGAATGATGAAAAGTCCTCCGTTTTTTCTGTCCAAATCCCACTCGCTCGACGTTCCGAGATGGTCCATAAGCGACTGATAATGATATTTTGTGATAATTCCCGTTGTTGTAATTCCCGAATTTACCATATTCGACAATACAAAGTCTATTTGTCTGTAACGTCCGCCGAACGGCACCGACGCAACAGTTCTCTTTTTTGTAAGCTCGCCTAAGGTGTTGTCGTAAATATTTGAAAAAATAATTCCTACCATTTTCATTGTAAAGACGCCCCCTTATATAATTTCGTCGGGGAGAACCGTTTGTTCTGCCTCGATTGCTTTATCCTTGCCCACAACGCTGATGCCCCATTCGTTTTCAAGGTAATCCTTGGGGTCGCCGCCGATTTTCGCGTTTCCGCCGACAAGCACGTTTTCGCCGATTATGGAATATTTCACCGACGCACCCGACAAAATTTTTGTGTTCGGCATAACCACGCTGTCGGTAACTTCGGCATATTCGTCTATAACACAGCCTGTGAAAATTATGCTGTTTTTAACCTTGCCTTTAATTAAGCAGCCCTCGGCGATATACGAATTTTCAACCTCGGCGCTCTTTGACACAAAGCTCGGGGGCGACGCGTAGTTTCGCGCATAAATACGCGATTTTGAGTCTTTAATTTTAATTCCGCTCTCGGGGTCGAGGAGGTCCATATTTGCCTCCCAAAGGCTTTTAATGGTTCCCACGTCTTTCCAGTAGCCGTCAAACGAATATGCGTACATTTTAGCCTTGTCCGCGAGCATTTTCGGGATAACGTCCTTTCCGAAGTCGTTTGACGATTTGGGGTTTTCCTCATCCTCTATAAGATAGCTTTTCAAAATCTTCCAGTTGAAGATATATATGCCCATCGACGCTTTTGTGCTGTCGGGCTTTTTGGGTTTTTCCTCAAATTTTGTAATTTTGTCCTCTTTGTCCGCCGTCATAATGCCGAAACGCGACGCTTCGGAAAGAGGAACGTCTATAACCGCGATTGTGCAGTCGGCTTTTTTCTCCTTGTGGAAATCAAGCATTTTTGCATAATCCATTTTGTATATATGGTCGCCCGACAAAACAAGCACGTACTCGGGATTGAACAAATCTATAAAATGAATATTCTGATAAATCGCATTTGCCGTGCCCTTATACCATTCGCTCTTTTTGCTCTTTGAATACGGCGGCAAAATGTGCGCGCCGCCGAAGTTTCGGTTAAGTCCCCACGGTCTGCCGTTTCCGATATAACTGTTTAACTCGAGAGGCTGATACTGGGTTAAAATTCCCACCGTATCTATACCCGAATTTACACAGTTTGAAAGCGGAAAATCAATAATTCTGTATTTGCCTCCGAACGGAACCGCAGGTTTTGCGGTCTGCTCGGTTAAAACCTTCAATCTGCTGCCTTGTCCTCCGGCGAGCAGCATTGCGATACATTCTTTTCTCCTGCTCAGCATTTTTAACACCCCACGTTTATAATAATTTTTGAAAATCAAGTTGAATTTTTGCTTTTTCCCCTTTGGGTTTTTAAGATTTCCTTTGTAATCAATTTTGTGAGTGCAATAATAAAATGTCATAAATCAAGTGGTTTTGCATCGGTTTTATTGATTTTTATTTTATTAAAATTTATTTTTTCTTTTTGGTCTTTTTTGCTTTTACCGTCTTTTTAGCCTCGGCTTTAACTTCGGTTTCCGTTTTCGGTTCGGGTTTAATCTCCGCTTTTACTTCGGTTTTCACCTCTTTAACCGCTTTTTCCGCCGTTTTTGCCGTTTTAACTTCAGCTTTGACCTCGTTTTTTTCTTCTTTTTTAACCTCCGCCTTAATCTCCGCTTTTGCCTTTTTGACGCTCTTTACAGTTTCGGCTTTAATCTCGGATTTTTTTGAAGCTTTCTCTTTTATAACTTTCTCTTTGACGGTTTTTTCTTTTTTCGGCTTATGCACCTTTTTCTCAATTTTATAAAACGTCACCGACATAGGCGCGATAGTGAGAACGACACTGTTTTCAAAGCCGTGCATAGGCTCGCTCTCGCTCTTATACGATTTAAGACGCGCGGTTTCGCCGCCGTATTTTCTCGCGTCGGACGAGAACACCTGCGTATATTTGCCCTCATACGGCACGCCGATACGGTAGTTTGTCCTCTCTACGGGGCAGAAATTGCACACAACAACAAGTTCATTGCCGTTTTTGTCAATTCGTCTGAACGACACGATACTTTTTTCGTAGTCGTCGCACGCAATCCACGAAAATCCCGACCAGTCGGTATCGTTTTCCCATAACGGCGCATTGTCAAGATAGAATTTATTCAAATCCTTAACGTAATTCTGCATTTTTTTATGCAAATCGTAATCGAGAATGAACCAGTCAAGTTCTTTCGCGAAATCCCATTCTATAAACTGCGCAAATTCGTCGCCCATAAACATCAGCTTTTTGCCGGGGTGCGCAATCATATATGCGTAAAACGCCCTCAAATTGCTGAATTTATCCTCATACTCACCCGGCATTTTGTTTATCATCGAGCATTTTCCGTGCACAACCTCGTCGTGCGAAAGCGGAAGTATGAAATTCTCGGAAAACGCATAAGTAAGCGAAAAAGTGAGGTTATTATGGTTGTTTTTCCTAAAGAGCGGGTCGAGCGACATATAACGGAGCATATCGTTCATCCAGCCCATATTCCACTTGAAATTAAAGCCCAATCCGCCGTCGTAGCCGGGCTTTGTAACCATCGGAAACGCCGTGGATTCCTCTGCTATTGTAAGTACGCTTTTGTTCTTTTTAAACACCGCGGCGTTAAACTTTTTAAGAAATTCCACCGCCTCAAGATTGATGTTTTCGCCGTGGATATTCGGCTGCCAAGCGCCGCCGCGTCTGCCGTAGTCAAGGTAGAGCATAGACGCAACCGCGTCAACTCTTATGCCGTCGACGTGGAATTTATCCACCCAGAAAACCGCATTTGACATAAGGAACGACACAACCTCGCCCCTGCCGTAATCGAAAATACGCGTATTCCAGTCGGGGTGCTCGTTTTTAAGGTCGCTCTGATATTCGTAGCATCTTGTGCCGTCAAATTCGTACAAACCGTTTTCGTCTTTCGGGAAATGCGCGCCCACCCAGTCGAGAATTACGCCTATTCCCTCGGCGTGGCACTTGTCCACAAACGCCATAAAATCTTTAGGTGTGCCGTAGCGCGGAGTAACCGCATAATAGCCTGTAACCTGATAACCCCACGACGGGTCGAACGGATATTCCGAAACGGGCATAAGCTCAATGTGCGTGTAGCCCATTTTTTTAACGTACGGAACAAGCTCTTTTGAAAGCTCGTCAAAGGTTAAAAAACTGCCGTCCGCGTGACGTTTCCACGAGCCGAGATGAACCTCGTAAATGTTAACCGGCTCCTCCAGAATATTTTTTTTCGCCGCTTCTTTTCTGTAGGACTCGTCCTTCCAGTTATATCCCTCAAGGTCGTAAACCTTGCTTGCCGTACCGGGACGCACCTCGGTATGATAACCGTACGGGTCGCTTTTGTAAACCGTGTCGCCGTTCGGTTTTTCGATAAGGTATTTATAAGAATCGTACTGCTTTGCGCTGTCCGAAAAACCCTCCCAAATACCGTATCCTATTTTTTCCATTTTGACGGGGTTTTCTCCCCAGCCGGTGAACTCGCCGGCAATGCTCACGCTGTTTGCATTGGGCGCCCACACTCTGAAAACATAACCTTCTTTTTTGTTCTTTATCTCTTTGTGACAGCCTAAAAACTCATACGCAAAATCACAGTTGCCTGACGAGAAAAGTTTTAGATTATCACTTGTAATTTTGTCAGCCACCTCTTTAGTCCCCTTTCTTATTAAAATTTATGCGCAGTATATTACGTTATGCATTTCAAGCGTCAATTTAAAAGTATATCACATCGGGCGGTTATATTTTGACATATTTTGTAACATATCAAATTACCCCCGATTCTATAACACAATTATATAGCTTAAACCGCATTGTGTCAAGAATTTTGGCATATATTTACGTAAAATCCAAATATATATCAAAATATTTGTGCAACTTTTATACAAAACCGGCATTTTTGGCAATATACGGGGATATATCGCATAAATTTATTACTAAAATTGTAAAAACTTTTTATAGGAAGTGTAAAGCCGTGAAAAAATATAAATTACTGCTTTTTTCAAACGAGTTGTCCCTTGCCGAAAATGCGGAAAATTTTTTGTGCAGAGGCAAAGACGAAGTTAAAAAAGGTGAAATATCATACTTTTGCGAATTTCATTCGTTTTTCCCGTCGGCAAAGGACACGGCAAGCTTTTTTGCGTCACAAAACGGCGGTGAAACGCTGTACGTCTGCCCGATTGTGCGCAGTGAAAATTTTTATGACGACATTTTGTGCGCGCTTAAAATTCTGCCGTTTTGCGAAAACGCGTTTGTTTTTCTTTCGGGAAACGAAAAAAATCTTTGCAAAAACGCGCCCGAAATCCTTTCGCAGACGCTTTTTACAAGCGTTTTGCACACCGATTTCAAGCACCGCGGAAGAAAAATAAAATCGCGGATATTTTCGCTTTTGGACGAAGAAAACAAAAGCGGTTTTCAAAATTTTTATTTAAACAGCATTTTGGGATTTTCAAAGGGCACGGGGCGCGCGCTGTACGAAAAAAATCCGTGTCTTATGCCTCTCGCGCCGTATCTTATCGCGTCGGATAAGGCGAATATCGAGATTTTGAGCAGTGCGGCGGGAGTTGACCTGTTGGACAATATCAAAATTTTAAAAGAATTGTGCGTTGCGCTGGAATTGTTAAAGTCGGGCGGTTCGGAAAAAAGATACGTTTTGTCGGAGGTTGACGCAAAAACCGAGGCGTTCGCGCGCAGAATTTGCGAAAACGTTTTGGAATGATGCAGGAATTTTGCGATATATTGACTTTATCTTCAATTTGTGTTATAATTCGGTGTTAAAATAAATTGGAGGACAAAAACAATGCCGCAAACCTTAACGGCGGAAAAAACCGCCGCGGAAAATAAAAATACAACGGCTGAAATATTAGTAAAAACCGGCAGAAAAAAGGCGGATTTTGAAAAGATTTACTTCTTTTTAAGCCCGTTTATCACCGTGTTAATTCTTCATATTCTTCAGCTTCCGTATCACCACATCACTAAGGAAACCTTTGTGTTTTTCACCGCAAAGGTGCTTTTGTCGTGCGTATTTTTCGGCTCGGCGCTGTTCTTTTTCGCCTCGCTTTTTTCAAACAGACTTATAGGTTTTTACGTTTCAAATTTTGTTTTCGTGTTCCTCGCCGCCGCGTCGTCGGTTATGATGAGCATAACAAACTCGCCCCTTTTGCCGATTGACTTTGTTATGGCGTCGCAGCTCGGCAAAATTTCGGGATTTGTAAAACTCCCGATAAAACCGTATCTGTCGCTCGGAATTACCCTTTTTGCACTGCACGCAATCATTTACACGAGCGCGTTTTTGTATCTTCGCAGAAAGAAAAAATTTAATATAAAAAGATACTTCCGCAGCCTTGTTCTCGCATCGGTATTTTTCAGCGCAATGTTTCATCTTGTGTGCTATGACAAATATTTCAAATACACAATTCTCCCCAAAATCGACTGCAAAATTTCGGGGTTCGACTCGGCAAACAACTATTTTTCAAACGGATTTATTCTGACGTTTTTCCCGAGAATAGGGGAACTTACGGTGGAAAAACCCGACGGATATTCAAAAGAAACGCTCGCAAATCTTGCCGATACCTACGCGGTTATGGACGTAAACGCGGCGAAGGACAAAACGAAGGTCAACGTCATTGCCATACAGTGCGAAAGCTGGTGGGACCCGACAAAACTTGAAAACGTCACAATGAGCGAGGACCCGATGAAAAATATCCGCGCACTGGGCGAAAAATACTATTTCGGCGATATGGTGTCGCCGTCGTTCGGGTGCAACACCTGTATTCCCGAATTTGAATATTTGACGTTTTTATCGACAAATCTTTTGCCCGAGGGCGGTTATCCCTACAGTCAGTACGTGCGAAAACCCATATATTCGCTCGCGCGCATTTTTAAGGACAACGGCTACAACGCGCTTGCAATCCACACTTACGACAAAAATTTCTACAACCGAAGCAAGGCTTATCCGCTTATGGGATTTGACCGTCTTTTGGGTTACACCGACCTTGAAAATCCCGTTAAAAAGGGAACGTACATTTCGGATATGTACTTATCCGAGCAGATTATAGAAAAATACGAGCAGAGCATTGACAAACCGCTGTTTTTGTATGCGGTGAGTATGCAGAACCACGGAAATTATCTCGTTCCGCGCTACGGAAGCTACGACGTCGAGGTGAACAGCGACGCGCTTTCCGCCGAGGATTTGTCGGGACTGCGCGAGGCGGTGCAGGGAATTTACGACATTGACAAAGCGTTTATGCACCTTGTCGATTATTTTAAAAAGCAAAAAGAGCCTGTGCTTATCGTTATGTACGGCGACCATCTGCCGTTTTTGGGAATTAACAGCTCAACCTTTAAGTCGCTCGGATTTATGAAAGGCGACAGCACCGAGCAAAACCCGAATATGTACGAAACACCGTACATTGTGTGGGCAAATTTCGACATCTCACAGTTTGACCTGAAAAAACGCGTCGGTCCGCAGTATCTCGGCGTGAACACCGTGAAAATGGCAAATTTAAAAAATGTGCCGTGGCATTTTTCGTTTTTTGACGAATTTTACACCAAGCACACGGTTTATCAGCATACAAGCGTCTGCGACGAAAACGGCGACTATGCGCCGTACGAAAGCATTACGGACGAGGAAATCGCAAACTACAAAATACTTCAGTACAACTGCCTGTTCGGAAAGGAAAATTTCGTTTCGGACAAGTCTGAAAAATAAATTTATCGGGTGTTTTTATGAAAAAACTTACAAATACTTTCGTTTATATTTTCGCGGCGTTTCTCGCGGTTATTTTGGTGATGAACGTCATAAACCTGTGGTCGGGCGCGTCGGTCACCGGCGTTTCCGACGTTATCATCGGCATTTTGTATTCACTTTTGATGCTCGCGCTCGCACTCTGCATCAAAAACGCGAAAAACATAGGCGGAAAAAGCAAAATTTTTATACTTCTTGCGATAATTTTCGCCGGCACGGCGGTGCGGATTTGGTACGTCACGTTTGCAAAAACGGTGCCGATAAGCGACTACGAAACAATGTTTAACGGTGCAAAATCCGTCGCGTCGGGCGACTATTCGTGTTTTGACAAATTTACATATTTTCACCGTTTTGTGCATATGACAACATTCACGTTCGTGTGCGGTATTCTGTTTAAAATTTTCGGCGTGTCGGTGCTTAACATTCAGCTTGCGAGCGCGGTTTTGTCGGGGGTTTGCATTTTTATAATTTACCTTATCGGCAAAAAAATCAGCGGTGAAAAACTCGGACTTATCGCAGCGCTGTTTTATTCGGGATTTATCCCGTCAATCGCCTACTGCGCGGTGTTTACGAGCGAAAATTTTGCAATGCCGTTTCTTTTGCTGTCGCTCCTTTTTGTGATTTCGGCATACAAAAGCGCGCACATAGGCAAAAGCGCGGTGAATATGCTCATTTCGGGCGCACTTCTCGCGGTCGGCTGTCTTTTCCGCGGTGTCGCGCCCTTCTACCTTTCGGCTTACATCATAGGCGCACTCACGGTTTTTGCAAAAAAGACAAAAATAATCTCCTGCGCGTCGCTCGCGCTTGCGTTTTTTATCGTTTTCGGAAGCGTAAGCAGTATTTACTACAAAACGGGAATTACAAAATACCGCCTCACAAACGGCGGTGTGCCGTTCACCGTTTATATGCTTGTCGGATTTAATTTTGAAACGGGCGGAATGTTTTCGGCGGACGACCAGAACATTTATTTTGAAGTCAACAAAGACAAAGACAAAATGGCGGAGGTTGTGAAAGAGCGCCTTATAAAGCGAATTTCGGACAACAAAGAAAAGATTGTTCCGCTTTTGTTTAAAAAGACGAACACCATTTTCGGTTACGGTGAGTTTAACTCGGTTTACTGGTCGTACGGCAACAACGGAACAGAGGGCGCAAAGCCGTATTTATACACGCTTTACCGCACCGCGTCGGTATATTACATAATGCTCATTCTGCTGTGCCTTTACTACGCGGTTTTCACCAAATACAAAAGCCTTTTGTGCCTTTTATGCCTTATGATTTTGGGATTTGAGGGCGGACTTATGCTTATGGAGGTGCAGTCGCGCTACACATATTCGGTTGCATACGTTTTTGTGATAATCGGCGCAATGTCGGTTTATTACTTGGGCGAGAGGTCAAAAAACAGGAGATGAAACTATGAAAGAATACATAAAGCTTGCGCGGTTTAAGCACTGCATTAAAAATGTTTTTATACTTTTGCCTCTGTTTTTCGGGCACAAGCTTTTTGACGCCGGCGCGGTTTTAAAATGCGCGCTCGGATTTTTGGCATTCACGCTTTTGTCGAGCGTTATTTACATCATCAACGATATAAACGATAAAGAAAGCGACCGAAAGCACCCGAAAAAACGTCTGCGTCCCATTGCGTCGGGCAAAATCAGCGTAAAGAGCGGAATTATTTACGCGTGCGTTTTGGGAGTTTTTGCGGTAATCTGCGCGTGCTTTGCGTGCGCTCAAAAGCCCGTTTCGGCGGTGTTTTTGGTGATTTACTTCGCGCTCAACTGCCTTTACAGCTTCGGACTTAAAAACTATCCCATTGTGGACGTCGCGATTTTGGCGTCGGGATTTTTACTGCGCGTTTTGTTCGGCGCGTCGGTGGTGGAAATCGAGGTTTCAAGCTGGCTTTATTTAACGGTTTTGTCGCTTTCATTCTACCTCGGACTCGGAAAAAGGCGCAACGAATTAAAACGTCAGTCCGACACGTCGCGCAAGGTTTTGAAATATTACAGCTACGAATTTTTGGACAAGATGATGTATATGTTTATGGCGATTGCACTGGTGTTTTATTCGCTCTGGTGCGCCGACCCCCTCACGGTGTCGGAAATTTCGCCCAACCGCCTTGTGTGGACGGTTCCCGTGATAATTTTGATTTTAATGCGGTACGGATACATTGTTGAGGGCGACTCGGACGGCGACCCGGCAGAGGTCGTTCTGCACGACAAACCCCTTATTTTGTTAAGTTTGTTTTATGCCGTTCTGATGACGCTGTTGGTGTATATAAAAGGATAAAACCGCATAGTATAAGGAGAAAAATATGAACGCATACGATTTTGACGAAACCATATACGACGGCGACAGCACGCGTGATTTTTATTTTTACTGCGTCAAAAAATTCCCGTCGGTTTTAAAATTTCTGCCGTATCAGGCTTTTTATTTCGCGCTTTTCGTGTTTGGACTTATCACCAAAACGCAGTTTAAAGAGAAATTTTACATATTTTTCACCGCGGTGAAAGACATTGACGGCGCGGCTGCGGATTTTTGGAAATCGCACAAATCGGGCATTAAAAAGTTTTATCTCGAAGCAAAAAAAGATGACGACGTGATAATTTCCGCGTCGCCGTATTTTCTGCTTGCACCGATTTGCAAAAACTTGGGAATTAAACATCTTATCGCGTCCGACGCCGACAAACTGACCGGAAAATACAACGGCGAAAACTGCTGGGGTGAGGAAAAGGTTAAACGTCTTAAGGCATATGACGAAACATTTGAAATTGAAAATTTTTATTCCGACTCTCTTTCGGACACTCCGCTTGCGCGTCTTTCAAAAAAGGCTTATATCGTTGAGGGCGAAAAGCTCACCGACTGGAACGAATACGAAAAGACGCACAAAAAAAGTTTTTTGAAAACATTCTTAACCCCCGAGTTTATGGCATTTCTCATTATCGGGTGCATAAACGTTTCGACGGGAGTGGGATTTTCGTCGCTGTTTTCAATCTTTCTTCCGGCGAATTTTGCATTTGTTTTCGGGTACGCGGTGTCGCTCACAATTTCGTATTTTTTAAACACATTTTTGGCGTTTAAAGAAAAAATATCGTTTGCAAAATACATAAAATTCTGCATTTCGTATCTGCCGAATTTCATAATTCAAAACATTTTTGTGGTCGTTTTATACAATCACCTCGGCATAAACAAATACCTTGTATTTTTGCTCGCCGCGCTTATCGGCGTGCCGGTAACGTTTTTGTTTCTGAGGTTTTTCGCGTTTGCAAAAAAAGACAAAAAATAAAATTTCACCTTGTTTTCGCGCATTTTTCACAATGTTAAGGTAAAATATGGATTGATAAATTTTTTGGAGGTTAAAAGTGGAAAAAGGTTTAAGCAAGTTTTTGATTGATGAATCGCCCCTGCCTCTCGACGAGGGCAAAATTTTTGATAAATTACAGGATTTTCAGGAATTTATGATGATGTATAATTGCGCGATTAAGGAGGTCCGCACGAAATTTGAGGTGCTCAACGACGACCTTGCGACCGCGCACAACCGAAATCCTATTGAGATGATAAAGTCGCGCATCAAAAAGCCGGAAAGCATTTTTAAAAAGCTTTTGCGCAAAAATTACGAGGTTTCTATGGCGTCAATTCTCGAAAACATCAACGACGTTGCCGGTATCCGCGTAATCTGCTCGTTTGTCGACGACATTTACGAGGTTGCGAAGATGTTCATTTCGCAGGACGACGTGACGCTCCTTTCGGTGAAGGACTACATAAAAACGCCGAAAGAAAACGGCTACCGAAGTTTTCACATTATCGTTTCGATACCCGTTTTTTTCGCGAACAGAAAGGAAAATATCAAGGTTGAGGTTCAGTTCCGCACCATTGCAATGGATTTTTGGGCGAGCCTCGAGCACACTATGAAATACAAAAAGGACATTGACGATGCAGACTCCATTATGCGCGAGCTTAAAGAGTGCGCCGACGTTATCGCGTCCACCGACATACGTATGCAGGAAATCAACAAAAAACTGCATTACGCCAAGCCGTCGGAATAAAATTTTCCGTTTTTAAGACAAAATAAATCCCCGAATTTTATAAAAAATCGGGGATTTTTGTTATTCTTCTTTTTCGCAGTACAGTTTTTTTCTCTCGCTCATACTCACAAATTCCTTGCCGTTTTTGCAAACGCTCTTGTATGCCGGGCGCAGAATTCGTCCGCCCGAAATAAGCTCTTCAAGCCTGTGCGAACACCAGCCTGCCATACGCGCAATGGCAAAAAGCGGAGTGTAAAGCTCGTTGGGAATGTCAAGCATACTGTAAACAAATCCCGAATAAAAATCGACATTTGCGCTGATGACTTTTTTGTCGCCCTTAAACTCGGCAAACGCTTTGGGTGCGAGCCTTTCGACCGTTTCGTAAAGCTCGAATTTTTCGCCGAAACCGTTTTTGTTTGCAAGATATTCCGCCTGTGCACGCAGAATTTCGGTTCGGGGGTCGGACTTGGTGTAAACCGCGTGGCCCATTCCGTACACAAGACCCGACCTGTCGCCTGCCTTGCGCTTGATGATTTTGCCGAGATACGAATAAATTTCACCCTCGTCGTGAAGATTTTCGACGTGTTTTTCAATATCGTTCATCATTTTTACAACCTGGAGGTTTGCGCCGCCGTGTTTCGGGCCTTTGAGCGCGTTTATCGCACCCGAAATCGCGGAATATGTATCGGTTCCCGACGACGTGAGCACACGGCAGGTGAACGCGGAGTTGTTTCCGCCGCCGTGCTCCGCGTGGAGAAGCAGTGCAAGATCCAAAATGCGCGCCTCTTCGGGAGTGAATTTTGAATTTTCCCTAATCATATGCAAAATATTTTCCGCAATCGAATATTCTTTCTGGGGCTGATGAAGAATAAGGCTTTTTCTGTCGAAATAGTGCGCCTTTGCCCAGTAGCCGTATGCCGCAAGGGTGGGCATTTTCGCAATAAGGCTGATTGACTGGCGGATAACGTTTTTGGGTGTGGTGCTGTCAGCGTTGCGGTCGTAGGAATAAAGCGTAAGCACCGAACGCGAAAGCTTGTTCATAATGTCTTTGCTGGGCGCTTTCAAAATCATATCCTCGGTGAAACTTTCGGGGAGCGCGCGGTTTTGCCTGAGCGCCTCCAAAAATGCGGAAAATTGCGTGTCGTTCGGCAAAAATCCGCAAAGGAGCAGATAACAGGCTTCTTCAAATGCAAATCTGCCGTCCCATCCGCAGTGTTCTGCAAGGTCGGCAATGTCGTATCCGCGGTATGAAAGCGAACCGTAGTCCGCGGTTTTTTCGCCCTCGTAAACGACGTATCCGTGCACCTCACTGATGCCGGTGAGTCCCGCAAGAACGCCCGAACCGTCGAGGTTTCGCAGTCCGCGTTTTACGTCGTAATTTTTATATAAATCGGGAGAAATTTTATATACCTCCGGTGAAAATCCTATAATTTCGCCGATATTTTTATTGTCTGTCATCAAAATTACCCCCTGTTTTTTTATCGCGAATTTTATTTTACCATATTTTTTTGCAAATAGCAACAGTTTTTGAAATATTTTTTATCAAATATTGCAAATTTTTATAAAATATGCCGTGATTTTGTAAAAACCGACAATAAAATGAATTTTTTTGTGACGTAATATGCAAAACATGTTCTAATATTTTGAAAATTTTTATAAAATATACAAAGGAATGGTCATATGAAAAAATTTTTGCTGTGGGTTATAACTCTCTGGCTGATTATTTTTGCACTGCCGTTTTTGGCGGTGAGCGTAAAAAAAAGCGCGGACGCATCTGAAAAGGGGCAGAAAAATCGGGCGGACATTGATATGGGAAAAGAAATTTCGGTATATCTTGCAGATAGCGGAAAGTGCGTCACAATGCCGTTTGAGGAATACATAACGGGCGTCGTGTGCGCCGAAATGCCGGCGCTTTTCGAGGTTGAGGCAATCAAGGCACAGGCGGTGGCGGCACGGACGTACACGGTGTCAAAAATCAACGCGAACGCAAACGATTTACAGGACGCGCACAAAGGCGCGTCAATCTGCACAAGCCCGGCGCACTGCCAGGCATACGTCCCGAAAGAAGAAATTTCAAAAAAATGGGGAAACAATGCGGAGGAATTTTACAAAAAAATCAAATCGGCGGTTTTAGACACAAAAGGTGAAATTTTGACATATCAAAACGAGCCTATCCGCGCGGTTTTTCATTCGTCAAACAACGGACGAACCGAAAACGCGTCGGATGTGTGGGGCGGTGATTTTCCGTATCTTAAAAGCGTTGAAAGCTTGGGGGAGGATTTGTCGCCGAAATTTTTAACCGAATACACAGTCGATTACAAGGTGTTTTGCGACACCGTAAAAAAAGAATATCCCGACGCAGATTTATCAAAATTTGTCGGTGACATATCGCGCACCGAGGGCGGTGCGGTGGACACAATCGAAATTTTCGGTATAAAAATAAAAGGTACGAAAATGCGGTCGATGTTTATGTTAAAATCCGCAAATTTTGACATAAAAAAGGACGGCGAAACCGTGATTTTCACCGTTCACGGCTACGGCCACGGCGTGGGAATGAGTCAATACGGCGCAAACTATATGGCGTCACAGGGCAAAAACTACGCTGAAATTCTCGCCGTATACTATAACGGCGCGCAAATTTCAATGTATAATTCTTGAGTGAATTGTAAAAAATTTACTTGAGGTGAATAATTATGAAAAAGTTTAACGTTGCAAAAAGCGTTGAAAACGAGAAAAAGAAGTCACAGCCCGAGAAAAAAATATTTTACTCACTTTTGATGTGCGTGTTTGCGGCCGCACTGTTCACAAGCTTTTTTTCGGGAAAATCCGCGAAAAATCTTCGTGACGCAGCCGAAGATAAAACCGCGCAGAGCAAGCAGACGAGCGTCACTGAAAGCACTCCGTACGTTCCGCCCGAAAACGCGGTGAAGACCGATGTTAAAAAAGAGGAAACTCCCGAAAAGGAGGACAGCACGGAGCAGAAAACCGAGGTGGAAATTCCGAGCGCGTCACCCGAGGTTGAGATGCCGAAAACGCCCGAAGTTACGGGAATTATCAAGCCCGTCAACGGCGAGATTTTAAAGCTTTTTTCGGATAAAACGCCAGTCTATTCAAAAACTATGGACGACTGGCGCGTGCACGACGGCATTGACATTTCCGCAAAGGTGGGCGACAGCGTTTTTGCGTGCGCGGACGGTATTGTTGAGGACATTTTCGACGACAAAAAGATGGGTACGACGGTGATTATCGACCACAGCGGGATAAAATCGAAATATCAAAATCTCTCGCCGAACGTTGCGGTGCAAAAGGGCGACGAGGTCGCGGAGGGCTCGGTTATCGGCGTTGTGGGCGACAGTGCGTCATACGAAATCGCCGATGCCCCGCATCTGCACTTTGAACTTACCGACGGCAATGTGCAGGTAAACCCCGAAAAATTGTTTAAATAAAAAATTTATTGCACAAAAAAATCCCTCATTAAATGAGGGATTTTTTCATTTATGCCGCCTCGTCATCACACTTCGGCTTTTTCTTTCACTTCAACCGCAAGCTTACCGTCAACCGCTTTAACGGTGCATTTGTCGCCTTTTTTGAGGTTGCCGGAGAGCATTTCGTCCGAAATGAGATCCTCAACCTGCGACTGTATTGCACGGCGGAGCGGTCGTGCGCCGTAGTTGATGTCAAAGCCTGCCTCGGCAAGATGTGCGACACAGCTTTCGTCGAAGTCTATATCGATGCCGAGTCCTGCCATTCTCGCTTTGAGAGAATTAAGCATAAGCGAAGTAATCTTTTCGATATCGGGTTTTTCGAGCTGATGGAACACGATTATTTCATCAATTCTGTTGAGCAGTTCGGGACGGAATACATTTTTAAGCTCGCCCAAAACTTCTTCTTTAATTTTGTCGTAGCCTTTTTCTTTTTCCGCCTTGTCGCCGAATCCGAGCGCTTTATTCTCGCTTGTGATAAGGCGCGCGCCGATATTCGAGGTCATAATTACAACGGTATTTTTAAAGTCTATTTTTCTGCCCTGCGAGTCGGTAACGGTGCCCTCGTCGAGAATTTGCAGAAGAATGTTGAAAACGTCGGGGTGCGCTTTTTCGATTTCATCAAAAAGCACTACCGAATACGGTTTTCTTCTTACTTTTTCGGTGAGCTGACCGCCCTCCTCAAAGCCTACATATCCCGGAGGCGAACCGATGAGTTTCGACACGTTGAATTTGTCCATATATTCGCTCATATCAACTCTGATAATCGCGTTTTCGTCGCCGAACACCGCCTCGGCAAGCGCTTTGCAAAGCTCGGTTTTACCTACGCCGGTAGGTCCCAAAAAGATAAACGAACCTGTCGGACGTTTGGGGTCTTTAAGACCTATTCTGCCTCGTCTTATTGCCTTTGCAACCGCGGTAACGGCTTCGTCCTGACCAATTACGCGCTCGTGCAGAATGTTTTCAAGATTTTTAAGTTTTTCCGCGTCGGACTCCGCAAGTTTTTTAACGGGGATTGACGTCCACTGCGAAATAACGTCGCAGATTTCCTCCTCGCCCACAACGGGTGTGTTTTTCTCGGAGTCGGCTTTTCGCGCGCTCTTTTTCTCGTCCAAAAGCTGTTTAGCCTTTGTTTCGTCGTCACGGAGCGACGCCGCCTTTTCAAAATTCTGCTCTTTTATTGCTTCCTGTTTTTCTTTGGTTATTTTAACGAGGTTGTCCTCAAGCGCCTTGATTTCGGGGGTTGCGCCGTACGAAACCATACGGATTTTGGACGCCGCCTCGTCGATTAAGTCAATCGCCTTATCGGGCAGATACCTGTCGGTGATATATCTTGCCGAAAGTTTTGCCGCCGCGGTAACGGCTTCGTCCTGACCAATTACGCGCTCGTGCAGAATGTTTTCAAGATTTTTAAGTTTTTCCGCGTCGGACTCCGCAAGTTTTTTAACGGGGATTGACGTCCACTGCGAAATAACGTCGCAGATTTCCTCCTCGCCCACAACGGGTGTGTTTTTCTCGGAGTCGGCTTTTCGCGCGCTCTTTTTCTCGTCCAAAAGCTGTTTAGCCTTTGTTTCGTCGTCACGGAGCGACGCCGCCTTTTCAAAATTCTGCTCTTTTATTGCTTCCTGTTTTTCTTTGGTTATTTTAACGAGGTTGTCCTCAAGCGCCTTGATTTCGGGGGTTGCGCCGTACGAAACCATACGGATTTTGGACGCCGCCTCGTCGATTAAGTCAATCGCCTTATCGGGCAGATACCTGTCGGTGATATATCTTGCCGAAAGTTTTGCCGCCGCGGTGAGCGCCTCGTCAAGGATTTTAACCTTGTGATGCTGTTCGTATTTTTCGCGGATACCTTTCAAAATCTGAACCGTTTCATCAATGGTCGGCTCGCCTACGATTATAGGCTGGAAACGTCTTTCAAGCGCCGCGTCTTTCTCGATATTTTTGCGGTACTCTGCAAGCGTTGTCGCACCGATTACCTGAATTTGTCCTCTTGCGAGCATAGGTTTCAAAATGTTTGCCGCGTCCATTGCGCCCTCTGCCGCGCCTGCGCCGACAAGTGTGTGAACTTCGTCTATAAAGAGGATTATATTTTTGCTCTTTTTAACTTCGTCCAGCGCTTTTTTAATTCTTTCCTCAAATTCGCCCCTGTATTTTGTGCCGGCAATCATTGACGACAAATCCAGCGAAAATACTTTCTTTCCGCGCAGAGTTTCAGGAACGTCACCCGACACGATTTTCTGTGCCAAGCCTTCCGCAACCGCAGTTTTGCCGACGCCCGGTTCGCCGATAAGGCACGGATTGTTTTTCGTCCTTCTGGACAAAATCTGAATAACTCTTTCAATTTCTTTGTCCCTGCCGATAATCGGGTCGATACCGCCGTCTGCCGCAACCTTTGTCAAATCGGTGCCGAACTGCGTGAGGTTTTTAAGGCTCTCACTGCCTGTCTGCGCACCTTCTTTGGACGGCACTGCAAACATTTCGTTGACCGCGGTGTTGGGGTCGAAATTCATCTCGGACAAAATTCTCGCAGCGAGGTTATCTCCCTCTTTCAATATTGCCAGAAGAATGTGCTCACAGCCGATATACATTGCGCCGAAACGCGCCGACTCGGAGTAGCTCATCTCAAGAATTTGTTTTGTTTTGGGCGAAAGCGGAAGATTTGTGGAATAACTCGTGTTGTAGCCCCCGCTTTGTGAGGGCGGTGCAATTTCGGTTATCTTTTCGCAAAAGTCCGCATAGGTGATGCCCTGATTTTCAAGCGCTTTTGCCGCGCCCGAAGTGCCTTCTTTTATAATGCCGGCGAGGATATGCTCGGTGCCGACATATTTATATCCCAAATTATAAGCTGTTGTGTGAGCGTTTTTAAGCGCCGCTCTTGCTCTTTCGCTGAATCTGCTTTCCATAATAAATTCCTCCTTTTATATAAGAAATTTTTGCTTGTTTTTAAAATTATTCTTCTTTTTTATTGTCGCCCTTTTCGATTTCTTTTATTTCATCTCTGATTTTCGCGGCGTCCTCAAATCTTTCCTGCTCAATCGCCTTTTTAAGACCCGCGCGCAGGTTTTCAATTTTTCCGCCGTCCGATTTTTCGTTTTTCTCCTTATTTTCGCCGTTTGCCTTTGCCGCTTCCTCGCCGAAACCGGTGAACATTTTGTCCAGCTCGCTTTCAAACTCGTTGCGGTAAATTTTGTCACCGTCTATTTTGAACATTCGCGGACGGTTAAAAGCACTCTCAAGGGTGTTGAAGATACTTGACGTACCTCTCGGCGAGAAAAACGAATTTAAAAGGGAATTAAATCCGAAGTCGTCGTCAAAACCCATTGACAAGCCTTTTGTAAGTCCCATTTTTTCGGCACATTCCGAACACAGCCTTACTTCGGCTTTAACGTTGTTTACCATTTGTGTATAATGAAAATTAGCTTCTCTTTTTCCGCATTTCTGACATAACATAAAAATTACCTCCTTAAAATCTTATACAAGATTTATCAAAACATTTTTGAATATCGACGCTCTCACTCTCGCCCTGCCGCTTGCCGAGGGGATAAGCGAAAGTGCTTTGTCGGTCACCGCCGACATAATAATTTTTGCCGTTTTTTTGTCGGTGAAACCGTCAGCAACAAGATTTTTCAAAATTGCCGCCGTGCTTTGCGCGTCTATCTGTGTGCCGATTGAATTTATGATGTGCATCATAACGTCGCCCTCGGGCACCACCACACGGCTGATTTTTATAAATCCGCCGCCTCCGCGCCGGCTCTCTACAACGTAGCCTCTCTCTGTTGTGAACCGAGTGGAAATAACGTAGTTAATTTGAGAAGGAACACAGCCGAGCGTGTTTGCAAGCTCGTTTCTTTTCAGCTCGACATCATTTTCACCGCTCATTTTGTCTACGATAAAACTCTCGATTACATCACTGATATTCATTTTCTTTCCCTCTCAATCCTTTTTATATTAAACTCACAAAGGTTTGAACAAGTTTTGGTTTGCTTTTTGTCTTTTGACTTTGACTATCTTTGACCTTTGTTGTGAACACATTATAATCCCGAAGTTTCGTTTTGTCAATATGTTTTTTAAAAATTTTTTAATTTTTATAAGTATTGCATAATTTATTTTTGAATATTCACATAGTAATTGTGCAATAATATCAAATAACGAATAAAAATTTTTAAAAATATAATAATAATGGCAGGTGTTAAAAATGAAATATACAATAGCAATCGCGGCGGCGGCAATATCCGCGGCGGTGATACTCGGCATTATGAAGAAAAATTTACCCGAAAAAGAATATTCAAGGAGTGACGCGGTATGGGTTCTCTGACCAAAAATCAGTATGACGAAATGGTGAAAAAAGCGTCGCCCAACTCGAAAATCGCGAAAGACTGCATTTTTGCGTTTTTGATAGGCGGTGCGATTTGCGCGGTCGGACAAGTGATTTTGGACTTTATCAAATCGTTTGGATTTTCAAAGGAATTTTCGTCCAACTTCACAAGTATGGCAATGATTTTCCTCGGCTCGTTTCTCACGGCGTTCAACGTGTACGACAAAATTGCGGAATACGGAAAAGCCGGCACGCTGGTGCCGATTACCGGCTTTGCAAACAGTATCGTTTCGGCGGCGATGGAGTTTAAAAGCGAGGGTTACATTTTGGGACTCGGCGCAAAAATGTTCACCGTTGCCGGCCCGGTTTTGGTGTTCGGTGCGATTTCGTCGGTGGTGTGCGGAATTATCTACTATATTTTTAAAATGCTGATGTAAAATTTATTACTTAATTATATCTCGGAGGCTAAAAATGACCAAAAAACTCGGAAAACAAACAGTTGAACTCAAAAGCCGTCCCGTCATTGCGGGGGCGTATTCGTCGGTTGGCAAAAAAGAGGGCGAGGGCCCTTTGGGAAAGTATTTCGACACTGTTTACAAAGACGAATTTCTGCATAAAAAAACGTGGGAACAGGCTGAAAGCGAACTTTTGCGCCAGACGGTTTTCGGCGCGGCGGCAAATGCGGCGGTGCCGTTTATCGATATTGACTATATTTTTGCCGGCGACCTTATCAATCAGTGCACTTCGTCCAGCTTTGCGATAAAGGATTTCGGCATTCCGTTTTTCGGCATTTTCGGCGCGTGCTCAACCATTGCGGAGGGACTGTCGCTCGCGTCTATGATGATTGACGGCGGTTTTGCCGAAAAGACAATCTGCGCCACCTCCAGCCATTTCTGCGGTGCGGAAAAACAGTTTCGTTTTCCGCTCGAATACGGCAGTACGCGCACGCCGACGTCACAGTGGACGGTGACGGGAAGCGGTGCGATAGTGCTTGCAAAGGACGGCGACGGTCCGAAAATCACACACGTCACGACGGGAAAAATTATCGACCTCGGAGTGAGCGACGCGAACAATATGGGCGCGGCAATGGCGCCTGCCGCGGCGGACACGATTTATACTCACCTTAAGGACACAGGGAGAAGCGCCGACTTTTACGACCTTATTATAACGGGCGATTTGGCAAACACGGGGTCAAATCTTCTTCTCTCGCTTTTAAACAAGCAGGATGTGGATATTTCGGAAAATCACCGTGACTGCGGTTGTATGATTTTTGATGCTCAAACGCAGAACGTGAAATCGGGCGGCAGCGGATGCGGCTGCTGTGCGTCGGTATTCTGCGGTTATTTTTACAAACAGCTGTTATGCAAAAAGGTGAAAAATATTCTCCTCGTCGCGACGGGCGCATTGATGAACCCCGCGTCGGCAAACCAGGGGCAGACGATACCGTCTATCGCGCACGCAGTGGCGATTGAGGGGTAGACGGGGGGAGGCAAAGGAGCGCCTTTGCAATCCCGATGGTTGTATCTGTTATTTTGATTTGCTGTGTCATATCAAAAACAGGTTATCGTAATTTTTTCTTTTGCTCCGCAGGCACCGCTTTTAGCGTAAAAGCGGTGGGAAAAGCGTGGGGGTTTCGATTCCCCCACACCCCTAAACGACAAGGGCTTTGCCCTTGACCCGTTCTGCAAACGTTAATTTTTCGGCGAACGGTTTGTTTTCGGTTTTTGTTTGAAAAATATTTCGGT
>NZ_JACRTE010000008.1 GCF_014385105.1 Qingrenia yutianensis
TGGGCTACTTCGTTCTTTCGCCGGTGCATCATACCGGCTACTCATTGTCAAGCAAACCGTGGAATAAATGCGGTCGGTTTGCGTAAATTAACGAAATACTGCGATTCATTTCGTTTTTTGGAGCTTTTTTGTGTCTATTTTTACTGGGATGGCACAATTGTTCACGAGTTTTATGGTACAATTTATGCGAATAAAGAAAACGGAAAATTAGAATCTAACAAGAGAATGTGGTTGTATGAAAAAATCCATATTAGTATTTTGGGCAATCGTGTGTCTGTTACCTATTCAAAGGAGGTTTAAGAATCTTAAATGAAACATATAAGAAATATATTGCTGTTGATTACGATTATTTTTGCTTTTGTTATGCAAGCTGAAGTATATCAAAATATGCTCTGGAACTTTAATGGTGCTTATTATTTATCGTCCAGATACACAACTACTAATGACGATATGGATTCATTTTTAGCCAATGCAGAAGATACAGCTGAGAAGCATGGTGTTCATATTTTTTCGACTTTTAATCAGAGAGTTTCTAATTATCAGACAAGACTTTATATTTATGGTGATGATACCGTTGTTCGGGATAGTCTTAAAAGCACAATGGATATTGAGGAAAAAACATATACGGCTTTGATAGGCGGAATCACCGTAATAGAATTTGAAGATTTTAGAGAAGCAAAAAACACAGGCAATGGACAGGAAATAATGGTCAGCTATATCGGTGACGATGATGACATTATTGCCACATATCAAGATTTGGCAAAAGAATATTCTATATCGCAGCCAGAGTTTTGGCAATCAACCGAAACTGATATGATGTTCATTGTTTGGGGCCTGGTTGCCATATTGATGATTGTACTTAATATGATTGAGGTGATACGCAGACAAAAGGAAGTAGTTGTACGAGCTTCTCTGGGCGAAAATGCTGCTGTGATTGCTCTAAAAGCTGTAGTGGCTGATATGATTTCATATGCTGCATTATTCGTCTTAGCAAAGTTGCTTGTTTCTCAATTTATATCGGGAGCGTATGAAGATCATCTCATTTTGGCAGTGTATTGTGCCGGAGCAGTTCTTTCCGTAATTCCTTATGCTGCTTTTGTCCGCTTTGATGTAAAAAAAGCCTTTGCCAATGCTTCAGATAAAAAAGGTATGTTTTATCTTCTGAACGGTCTTAAAGTATTTGCTACTGCTATGACGATTTTTACAATAACTACAAATCTCAGTAGCATTCAAGGTAATTTACTTACAAACACTACTCTTTTAGAAAATCATTATAATGATTACTATTTTGGAGTTATGCAGATTGAACCTCCTTTTGAAGAAAATGAGGAGGAATCCAAAGAGAGCGAATTTTGGAATGACCTTTACGAAAATGAATACAACACTATAAATCCGGTGGTCTGCATAGGCAGCCGGATAAGCGATACGGATAATTATATTTTTATAAATCATAATGCCAGAGATATGCTGCAAGGGTTTTCTGATATGCTTACTGAAGATGATGAAAAAGAGGATATCGTGGTCTTCGTGCCAAAGGGAAAAAATGCGGAATCATACAAAGATATCGCAAAAGAGGAAATTGACTCTCTTACCCAAAATGCAGAAGAACTGCGTGTTGTTTATAAAGAATATTCTGGCAGAGAGCAATTTTATTATCTCAATTCGAACAGAGAAGAGGCTATTGACGGATTGTCAAGAGCAACAAATCCGATTGTTATTTATCAGGCAAATGAGGCTGTTGCTTTGAATGGAAGTTATATCGAAACAGGAACATATAATGGTGAGGTGATCTACGGATGCGATGAAAGCACAATTCGTAATGCTGCGAAAAAATATGCAGAACAGCTTGGTCCACACTATTTTATGCTGACGAATGTCGGGGAGGATTATACTTATAGTCATAGTTTCCTCGTGAAACTGATTGGCTTTATAAGCTCTCTTTGCGTATTAGTATTGCTGTTAGATATCGCTATCATCATATCTGAAGTGAAAATGGAATTTAGACTTAATGCGATGGAAATCTCCCTCAAAAAGGTTTTGGGCTATCGCTTTTATGAAAGGCACAAAAGATTTATTTCCGTTAATCTCTTAGAAAATATAGCCGTTGTGATATTGATTTGCATTGTTTCGCTTTTTATATCTAACGCAAGTGTCGGGATTGCTTTACTGGTTGGAGCATTGCTCACCATTATTGAAATGGCAATCATTTTCACAAATGTTATGTGGGTTGAAAAAACAAATATCTCAAAGTCCTTGAAAGGTGGATGTTTATGATTATAATTCGTGGCTTAAATAAAGCATTTGGAGAGAAAATAATTTTCTCCAACTTTAATTTGGAAATTCCGGATGGAAGTTTTGTAGTAATCAGCGGGGATAGCGGCAGTGGAAAAAGCACTTTGCTCAATATGATTGGTGGTATCGAAAAGCCGGATAGCGGCAGTATCATAATCGAAGGGCTGAATATTACCCGGCTTAAAAATAAAAACAGTTTTTTTGCGGATACAGTGGGGTTTCTTTTTCAGAATTTTGCACTGCTTGAAAATAAGACAGTTAAAGAAAATTTAAGTTTGATTAAAAAATCAAGCCGAACTAAAGTATCACTTAAAGAAGCTCTTAATCGTGTGGGGTTATCAAAGGAAGTTAACAAAAAAGTTTATCAGCTTTCCGGTGGTGAACAACAGAGAGTTGCTTTAGCTCGTCTTATGATGAAAAAATGTTCTGTTGTTTTGGCAGATGAACCTACTGGCTCACTTGACAAGAAAAATAGAGATATTGTTATGAGGTTATTGCACGAACTCAATGAAGAAGGTAAAACGGTTATCATTGTTACCCACGATCAGGGTATTATTGAAGATGAACCTTATGTTGTGAAAATCTGAGAGTACCTCTTAGAAATGTCTTGATCTACATTTTATGTAATTTGGGTCAGAAGAAAATCCCTTTAGGAACTAAAGGGCGCACTTCTATACTCTCCTATCGGGAGTATGTGCGTCCTGCGGAGCTTCATTCCCGGTCAGCAGAGAAAAACTGCTTGACCGAAAATGTTTCGTCACTTCGTTCCGTCAAGGGAGCTACACTCCCTTGCGACGCTTGTGCGTCTATCCCTTGTGGACTTGCCGTCCGCAAACAGCATGAAATGCTGTTCGCCGCCAGCAAGTTTGGAAAAATAAATACCGAAAATCAGACCGTTGACTGGTCGCAATGTGCGAAAAGTTGACGGTCTTTTTTTATCCCAGAAATCAAAAAAGGAGGTCAATCACAATGACAAAACCGAAAACCCTCGATCAGCTTCGAGCCGAAAAGGAACGAGCTGAGACGCAGCTTGCACAGGAGAAGCACAAGCTGGAGCGTCTGGAGAACAGAAAGAAGTATCTGGAGAAAGGCGAACGCACCAAGCGCACCCACCGCCTTTGCAATCTGGGCGGCACGATTGAGAGCCTTGCCCCGGAGGTCAAAGATCTCACACGCACCGAAATGACAGAGCTGATGGAACACATCTTTTCTCTGTCCGAAGTCCAGCGAGCCGTCCGGCACATGGCGATTACTCACACCAACCAAGCGAACAGAGAAAAGGAGCTGAAAGCCGATGGCACTATTTCATCTGAGCGTCACGCAGACTAAGCGAAGCGCAGGACAGTCCGCTATTGCTTCTGCCGCCTACCGTGCCGGGGAGCGATTGTATAGCGAGTATTACGGCGAATACAGCGACTACACCCGCAAGGGCGGCGTGATCTGCTCTGACATTCTCCTGCCGTCCCATGCACCGCCCGAATACGCAGACCGCCAGACCCTATGGAACGCCGTGGAAAAAGCCGAGCGTGGAAAGAACGCCCAGCTTGCATACAGCTTTGACATTGCCTTGCAGAATGAATTTTCCCTTGAGGAAAACATCGCTCTTGCAAGGCAATTTTTATTGGAGAACTTTGTGAGCCGGGGCATGGTGGTTGACTTCGCCGTACACCAGCCAGACCGGGAGGACGGCGGCATACCCAATCCACATTTTCATGTGCTTTGCCCTATCCGCCCCATCGAGCAGAACGGCAAATGGGGGCTAAAGCAACGCCGGGTGTATGAGCTGGACGAGGACGGCAACCGTATCCGGGACCAGAACGGCGAGTTTGTTTTCAACGCCGTTCCCACTACCGACTGGGGCAGTCCCGAAACGCTGGAATACTGGCGGCAGACATGGGCAGAGTTATGCAACGCCAAGTTTGCGGAAAAGGGGCTTGACGTTCGTATCGACCACCGAAGCTATGAGCGTCAGGGCGTAGAGCTTCTTCCCACCGTCCATGAGGGCGCAACCGTCCGGGCAATGGAGAAGAAAGGTATACGCACCGAGAAAGGCGAGTTCAATCGCTGGATCAGAGCGACCAATGCCGTTATCCGGGACATTAAGAAGAAAATCGCTCTCCTGTTTGATTGGATTGCCGAAGCAAAAGCGGAGCTTGCCAAGCCGCAGGCACCCGACCTTGTTTCTCTGCTGAACGCCTATTACACCCAGCGCAGAGCCGGGGCTTATTCGCAGAAAGGCAAGGTCAGCAACCTAAAGGAGATGAACGAAACTTTCAATTATCTCCGGGCAAACGGCATTTACTCCCTTGAAGATTTGGAACACCGTGTCAGCGAACACAGTGCTGCCACAGAGAGCTTGAAGAAAACGCTGGACGAACAGACCGCCCGAATGAAAGCAATTAAGCAGCTCTATGACAGCTCCGCTGCTTTCCAGAGCTTGAAGCCTGTCTATGACGGCTTGCAGAAAATCAAGTTTGAGAAGCCCAGAGCCAAGTACAAGGCAGAGCATGAAGCGAAACTGAAACAGTTCTACGCCGCCAGACGAAAGCTGACCGGAGAGTTCCCGGACGGCAAGGTGGATATGAAAAAGCTGACCGAAGAGTATGACGAGTTGGAACAGGCGCATGAAACCACCTACGGCGAGTTCAAGACCGTAAGAGACGATTTACACCGTCTTTGGAAGGTCAAGTCATGCGTAGATACTGCCACCCGATTTAACGAGCGCGCAGAGGAACAAAAGCTCCAAAATCGACCCCAAACACGACACAAAAAGGAGGAACTATCCCGATGAATTATACCCAAGCGCAGATTGACCGGGCAAACGCCGTCAGTCTGGAAGATTTTCTCCGCACACAGGGAGAGACGCTAATCAAAAGCGGACGAGAATACCGCTGGAAAGAACATGACAGCTTGACCGTCCGTGGAAACAAGTGGTTTCGACACAGCCAGAGCAAGGGCGGCTATCCCATTGATTTTGTCATGGAGTTTTACGGCAAGTCCTTTCCCGAAGCCGTCCAGCTTCTGACCGGCGAAAGCGGCGAGGGGCAGACCGAAGCCGCCACAGCACCGCCCACAGCGTTTCACTTGCCCTTGCACAACAGAACAGCCGACAGAGCAATCCAATATCTCACAGAAAGCCGAGGTCTCAACAAAACGCTTGTTGAGGCTTTTCTTCTTTCCGGGGATATTTACGAGGACGCAAAGCGGCACAATGTTGTGTTTGTCGGCAGAGACCGAAGCGGTACGCCGAGATACGCCCATGTGAGAGGAACAGCAGACCCATTCAGACAGGACATTGTCGGGTCTGACAAGTCCTATCCGTTCCGATACGAGGGAAACGGCAACCAGCTTTTTGCCTTTGAATCACCGATTGACCTGTTATCGTTCATCTGCCTTTATCCGCAGGACTGGCAGACAAGGAGCTATCTTGCCCTGGGCGGCGTTTCGGGCAAAGCCCTTGACCGTTTTCTTTCTGAACGCAAGGACACCCGAAAAGTGTTCCTCTGCCTTGACAGCGACACCGCAGGAAGCGAAGCCTGTACCCGACTGGCACAGTCCATTCCCGGCGAGATCGCCGTCATTCGCCTTGTCCCGGCAAGGAAAGACTGGAACGATGTTCTCCGTCAGCAAGGGGACATTCCCAGCCGCAAATTCATAGCCGAAACAATCACGCTGCGAGAGCTGCCCACCGCCCAGCCTGTTCCCATGCTCCGCATGGCAGATGTGGAGCTGACGAGCGTGGATTGGCTATGGTTTCCCTATATCCCCTTTGGAAAGCTGACGATTATACAGGGCAACCCCGGCGAGGGCAAGACCTACTTTGCCATGCGTCTTGCGGCGGCTTGTACCAACCGAAAGCCTTTACCCGGTATGGAGACCCTTGAGCCTTTCAACATCATCTACCAGACCGCAGAGGACGGTCTGGGCGATACCGTCAAGCCCCGACTGATGGAAGCGGAAGCAGACCTTGAAAGAGTGCTTGTCATTGACGATAGGGACACACCGCTGACCCTTGCCGATGAGCGCATAGCAAGGGCAATCCGGGAAAACAACGCAAGGCTGGTTATCATTGACCCGGTACAGGCGTTTCTGGGCACAGATGTGGACATGAACAGGGCAAACGAGGTGCGCCCGATATTCCGCAGTCTGGGAGACATTGCACAGGCTACCGGGTGCGCTATCGTGCTGATTGGACACCTGAACAAAGCCGCAGGAACGCAAAGCACCTACCGGGGATTGGGGTCTATCGACATTACGGCGGCAGTCCGCAGTCTGCTCTTTATCGGTAAGCTGAAGGACAGCCCCACAACAAGGGTGCTTATCCATGAGAAAAGCTCCCTTGCGCCGCCCGGACAGTCCCTTGCCTTTTCTCTGGGAGACGAGAAAGGCTTTGAATGGATAGGAGCTTATGACATTACCGCTGACGAGCTTCTTGCCGGGACGGACACCGCCAAGACCGAAAGCAAGACCGCACAGGCGCAAATGCTCATTCTGGAACTGCTTGCAGATGGAAAGCGTATGCCGAGCGCAGAGCTGGAAAAGGCAGTCAATGAGCGTGGGATTTCCTCACGCACCATGAGAACGGCAAAGAGCCGTATCGGGGACAGACTTGTGACCGAGAAAGACGGCACCGCATGGGTCTGCTATCTCCGAAACTGACAACAGGAACACGGCAAGCGTGGCAAAGACGGCAAGGGTTTTATAGATACCTTAATGTTGCCGCCTTGCCTTGTTCCCTCATACTGACACCGCCCGATGATGAACAGTCACCGGGCATTTTTCATTTACAGGAGGATTTTGAATGAACAATACCGCAACCAACAGTACCCCTTGCCCGACTGTGAGAAAGCAGATCGGCAAGACAACCTATATCGTCCGTGTGCATTTCAGCGAGACCGCCAAGGAGACAATGGAGGACAAAATCAAGCGTCTGCTCCGTGAGGAAGTCCGCAAAATGTGACTTCTTTTTGAATTTGATGAAAAAGTCCTTGACTTTTCGTCTCTGGCAAAACCTTAAAGTCGATTTTAATTTCGTGCGGTGCAAGGCTTGCACCGTTTGATATTAAGGAGCTTAGGGACTTAATGGAATATGACGAATTGGAGCTTGACACATTGGGCGACGAGAAAACGGCGCTATTTGTTATCATTTCCGACACGGACGACACTTTCAATTTTGTTGTCGCTATAATGTACTCCCAGCTTTTTAATCTGCTTTGCGACAAGGCGGACAACGAATACGGCGGCAGGCTTCCCGTGCACGTCAGATGTTTGCTTGACGAATTTTCAAATATCGGGCAAATACCGAAGTTTGAAAAGCTGATTTCCACTATCCGAAGCCGTGAAATATCCGCTTGTATTATTTTGCAGGCGCAGAGTCAGCTAAAAGCTATTTACAAGGATAATGCCGACACAATTATCGGAAACTGTGATACAACGCTCTTTTTGGGCGGCAAGGAAAAATCCACGCTCAAGGAGCTTTCGGAAACTTTGGGAAAAGAAACGATTGATATGTATAACACTTCCGAAACACGCAGCAATCAGAACTCTTACGGAACTAATTATCAAAAGATCGGAAAGGAGCTGATGAGCCAAGATGAATTATCTGTAATGGACGGCGGCAAATGTATTTTACAGCTTCGGGGCGTGCGGCCGTTTTTATCGGACAAATACGATATAACAAAACACCCCCGTTACAAAATGCTGTCGGACTACGACAAGAGAAATGCGTTTGATATGGAAAAGTATATGAAACGAAAGAAACCCGTTGTAGCAAAAGACGAGGTTTTTGACTACTACAAAATTGACCTGCCGGAAGAAGCGCATCTTTCGGCAGAAAACAAAAATACAAATAACGAACAGGAGGAAACTTAATTATGCAGTTTTTTTCAGAAGCGGTCAATGTACTGCAAACACTTGTAATTGCGCTCGGCGCAGGTCTTGCGGTCTGGGGCGTTGTCAATCTTTTGGAGGGCTACGGCAACGACAACCCCGGTGCAAATGCTCATGTGCCATAAAGTAACATACAAGAATTGATAGACAGCAACCCACTATTCCGTTATTATCTTACGCACACACTTTGTAACTTTTTCGTTAAGCCTATTGACTCTGATACTTCGGAAGAGATATAATATAGTTGCTACTTAGCTAACCTAAATAGCGAAACTAAAGAGAGGCGACGATATGAATAACAAATATGTCCAGCAATTCAAAAAAGGCTCTCTGGAAATGATACTCTTATGCCTAATCGGACGCAAGGAAACTTATGGATATGAAATTATAACCGAATTGAACAATAGTGCGTCTGTTTTGGGATATGCGAAAGAGGGAACCATTTATCCCATTTTGTATCGTTTACAGGAAGCAGAACTAATCAAATGCCGGTTGGCTCCGGCTGCGGCAAATGGCGGCTCAAAAAAGTATTATTCTTTAACTGATAAAGGCAGGAATGTACTTGATGAACTAATCTTATTTTGGTCAAGCTATGAAAACTGCGTAAATGGCTTTATAGAAAGTTATCAACAAGCGAGGGTGTCCAAATGAAAGAACAATATATCAAACAGGTTGAAAAGGAACTATCTTTACCACGCAAAATGAAAAAAGAGGTTGTGCGTGACTTGAATGAAGTTTTTGCGTCTGCTATGGAGCATGGAGAAACAGAGCAGCAGATTATCCAGCGTTTGGGGACGCCAAAAGAATTTGCAGACAGCACCGCAGAACAGTTTGGTATTGATAACACCAAATCGAAAAAAAGGAACGGCATCATTTCTACTCTTGCTACGCTTGTTATCGCGGTTGCTGCCTTTTCGGTATATGCTGTTACGCAATCAGGAAAAGTGCCAGAAGGAGCAATCGGACAAGCCGACGCGACAACAAATATACAGATTGAGGGCGCGTTTGCCTTTGATATTTCGCAAATCCTTTTGGCTATTGGGTTTGCAGCAACAGCTATTGCTATTTTGTTAATTATCCGAACCATACACAAAAACAGGAGGTAACCAATGAAGAAGTATATTTCTGTATTCACAATCATGGTTATGATTTTTTTGGCTGCGTGTTCTAATCAAAATACATCATCTACACCGACAAGCAATGAGAACAATACGCAATCTAATAGTGTTACAAAATTGGACGAGGGTGTTTGGCCTGCGAATGAGTACACAGAGGGGCTTCCTGTTGCGCCTGGTACGGTTGCATGGGCTACACTTGATACAGAACATGAGAATTGCAATATCAACCTTACCGGCATTAGCGAAAACGACTATAACGAGTATATGGAGCTTTTGAACCAAGAAGGCTTTTCCGTAATTGAAAATGTATCAGAGGAAATCGAGGGAGAAAACTATGTTTCTATCGGGACGCTTTTATCAAACGACGAAAAGTGGTTAAGTATCAGCTACATACCCAATAGTCTAACTATCTACATTTCCTTTGACAATAACTGAAAGAGATAACGGAATAGCAAAGCCAGTCGAGCCAGTCAACGGTCAAGATGAACGGCGCATACGCGCCGCCGTTGACAGCCCCGCCCGCCTTTGCAGACAGGCAATCAAGGGGCGACAGCAAAAAGTGCTGCCGCCCCGCACTATTATCAGAGAGGGGGAATTTCCATGACCGAAGATGAAGCCTACAAAGTGCATATCCAGTACACCTTTAACGCCTTTTGCAAGGTTGTCATTCGTCACGCCGCCATAGATGAAATTTTGAAGATGCGCCGGAGGTGGGAACGGGAAGTTTCCCTTGACTATTTGATGAATGAGAAGTTTGTCCAGCTTGCCGAGCCGGAACAGCTTGAAGAATACCTTTTTACCGCCTGCGGCCAGACCGCCGTTCTGTACCATGCGGAACTTGCCGCTGCCCTTGCCCTTTTGCCGGAGCAGGCACAGGAAGAAATTTTCCGCTATTACTTCCTGCGCCAGCCGCAGAGAGTGATCGGCGTACATATCGGCCGGACACGCAGCACAGCGGGGCGGCATATCCAGCTTGCCTTGCAACGGCTTCGGAAGGAAATGGAGGTGAGCCGGTATGAATAAACTTCTCCCCTATGAAACAATCGTCAAGGCGCATGAGGGCGACCCGGACGCAATCGACACCATTCTTTCCCACTACGCCGGATATATCCGCTACTGTTCCAAAGTACACGGGAAAGTCAACGCCGAGGTTGAGGAATATGTGAAGCAGAAGTTAATTGCCGCACTGTTCAAGTTTCGCTTTGACCGATAGTAAACAGGAAATTAAGGAGGCAAGAGGTTTTATGAAAAATCAGCTTTCAACAGTGACGGAAGTTGTAGTTAGAAGCATCTTTTACATCATCACAAACTATGTATTTGTTAGCATGGGACTGTCGTTTCATACTCATTGGATTGCAATTCTATTTTTACTTTCAATGGTATGGGCTACTATTGACTACGGCAAGTCTGTAAACAAAATAACCGGGAAAAAGGTTATTGCTGAAATACTATGTATATGCTGCATTGCGATAAGTATAGCGATTGCATATTTTGTGGGATATATTCAAGGAGCAATCATTTCCTTTTGAAAACATAACGCAATAACTCTCCGTTTATCATACCAATATGAAATGAGTTTTCAAAACTGAATACCAGCCGCCACCGGCGCGGCCAGCGAAAGCAGTAAGTCTGAAAAAGATTTACTGCTTTTTTTGTTGCCCGGTTCCGCTTCCGGCCATTTCGCCCTGTTCAGATTGTAGTAGTAAGTGAGGGGGAAACTTTTCTGCCCCGGCGTTTGGCATTTTTGATTTTTGTCCGTAGTAAGAAGCAAAGAGAAAATAAGCCGTTCCGTTTGGCAAATTTCAAAGCGCGGTGGTGTAGGGAGTGAAAGGAAAAATTCTCTGCCCCGCCGGTTGCCAAAATCCTGCTACCCGGATTACAGAAGCGAAAGAAATTTTGAAAAATCCCCGTCCAGCGGGTAGCTGGCGGCCTTTGAAATGTATCTTTAGCGGAAAGGAAAAAAGACCGCCCATAGCGAGTCGGAAGCCCTGTCCTGTCCGTTCTATGTACGGAAAAAACCGACAGGGGCAGTCTGCGGCAGTTACAGAGCAAGATTCTACCGAGGTGCCAAAATTCGCTTTTCGCTCATTTTGCCCCTGCGGGAATCTTGTTGGGGAGTGCCTTCCCCAAACCCTGCTTATGCGGCTTGCGCCGCTTAAAAATCCCTCAAAATATTTTTTCGGATTTTTTCAAAAACAGTTCCGTTTTACCCCCTGTTTTTCTCCTATTAGTGAGAGAACACCACGCACAGAAAGGAGGTCTGCCGACCATGAAAAGATACAACACACCGCACCGCAGCCGGGTAGTCAAGACACGCATGACCGAGGAAGAATACGCCGAGTTTGCGGAAAGGCTTTCTGCTTACCACATGAGCCAAGCCGAGTTTATCCGGCAAGCCATAACCGGGGCAGCCATACGCCCCATCATAACCGTTTCCCCCGTCAATGACGAGCTGCTTGCCGCTGTCGGGAAGCTGACCGCCGAATACGGCAGGATCGGCGGCAACTTAAACCAGATAGCCCGGACGCTGAATGAGTGGCACAGCCCCTACCCGCAGCTTGCCGGGGAGGTACGGGCGGCGATTTCCGACCTTGCTGCCCTAAAGTTTGAAGTCTTGCAGAAAGTGGGTGACGCTGTTGGCAACATTCAAACATATCAGCTCTAAAAATGCCGACTATGGCGCAGCGGAAGCCTACCTCACATTTGAGCATGACGAGTTTACCATGAAGCCCACCCTTGATGAAAACGGGCGGCTGATACCGAGGGAGGATTACCGCATTTCTTCCCTCAACTGCGGGGGCGAGGATTTCGCCGTTGCCTGTATGCGAGCCAATCTCCGCTATGAGAAAAACCAAAAACGGGAAGATGTGAAAAGCCACCACTATATCATCAGTTTTGACCCACGGGACGGGACAGACAACGGCTTGACCGTAGACCGGGCGCAGGAGCTGGGCGAGCAGTTCTGCAAAGAGCATTTCCCCGGACACCAAGCCCTTGTATGCACCCACCCGGACGGGCATAACCACAGCGGCAATATCCATGTGCATATCGTCATCAACTCCCTGCGGATTTACGAAGTCCCGCTTCTGCCCTACATGGACAGACCAGCCGACACACGGGCGGGCTGCAAGCACCGCTGCACCAACGCCGCTATGGAATATTTCAAGAGTGAAGTCATGGAGATGTGCCACCGGGAGGGGCTTTACCAAATCGACCTCTTGAACGGCAGCAAGGAACGGATAACGGAACGGGAATACTGGGCGGCAAAGAAAGGGCAGCTTGCCCTTGATAAAGAGAACGCTGTCAGAGAAGCCGCAGGACAGCCGACCAAGCCCACCAAGTTTGAAACGGACAAGGCGAAGCTGCGCCGGACGATACGGCAGGCACTTTCCCAAGCTGGCAGCTTTGACGAGTTTTCTTCCCTTTTGCTGCGGGAGGGCGTAACTGTCAAGGAGAGCCGGGGGCGGCTTTCCTACCTCACGCCGGACAGGACAAAGCCTATCACAGCCCGGAAGCTGGGGGACGATTTTGACAAGGCTGCTGTCCTTGCCCTGCTCACGCAGAACGCCCACAGAGCCGCCGAACAGACCAAAGCCATACCCGAATACCCCCACACCCAAAAGGGACGCTTGCGGGAGGAAAAAGCCGCAAAAACCACCCCGGCAGACAACACCTTGCAGCGCATGGTTGACCGGGAAGCCAAGCGAGCCGAGGGCAAGGGCGTGGGCTATGACCGCTGGGCGGCAAAGCACAACCTAAAGCAAATGGCAGCTACTGTTACCGCCTATCAACAGTACGGCTTTTCTTCCCCGGAGGAACTGGACGAAGCCTGTTCTGCCGCTTATGCCGCCATGCAGGAAAGCCTTACAGAGCTGAAGCAGGTGGAAAAGACGCTGAACGGGAAAAAGGAGCTGCAACGGCAGGTGCTTGCCTATTCCAAGACCCGCCCTGTCCGGGACGGGCTGAAACAGCAGAAAAACGCCAAAGCAAAAGCAGCCTACCGACAGAAGCACGAAAGCGACTTTATCATAGCAGACGCAGCCGCCCGTTATTTCAAGGAGAACGGCATTTCCAAGCTGCCGAGCTATAAAGCCCTGCAAGCAGAGATTGAAGCCCTTATCAAAGAGAAAAACAGCGGCTACAACGATTACCGGGCAAAACGGGAGGAATACCGCCGCTTACAGACTGTCAAGGGCAATATCGACCAGATTTTACGCCGGGAGCGCAAGCCTGTGAAAAGGCAGGAACAGGAACGATAAAAACCACCCCAAAATGTACCCGAACCCATACAGAACAAGGGGGCTGCCCCGTACTCTACCCGCAATACCAAAGGATTTTTTAACGGGCTTACAGGGCAGAAAAACCCCGAAAATGATACCGAGATGATACAGAATTACCGTCGATACCGCCACACCAGCGGAAACGGCAGAAAGGAGCGCACCCATGCCAAGAATGAGCAAGAAACGGCGGCTGGAATGGTCTTTTTTCCTGCGGCAAGTAAAAGTCGGGAATACCACCTGCGACCGTATCACATACAACGACCTCTGCCGGGGCTGTACCTATAGCTGTAAGCAGAGCTTCCGGGCGGTTATCATACTTTGCCCCCGCTACTACTCCAAACGCCGGAAAAAGGAGGACAGGGACAATGGCAGATAACCGCAAGTATTACTACCTCAAGCTGAAAGAGAATTTTTTTGACAGCGACTCCATTGTGCTGCTGGAAGATATGAAAGACGGGATTTTATATTCCAATATCCTCTTGAAGCTGTACTTAAAATCTCTGAAAAACGGCGGGAAGTTGCAGCTTGACGAGCATATCCCCTACACAGCGCAGATGATAGCGACACTGACCCGCCACCAGATAGGGACGGTTGAAAGGGCTTTAGAGATTTTCCGGCAGTTGGGGCTTGTGGAGCAGCTTGACAGCGGGGCTTTTTATATGACCGATATTGAGCTGATGATAGGACAGTCCTCTACCGAAGCCGAGAGAAAACGGGCTGCAAGGCTGGAAAACAAGGCACTTTTACCGCCCCGGACAAAAGGCGGACATTTGTCCGACATTCGTCCACCAGAGATAGAGATAGAGTTAGAGAAAGAGATAGAAAAAGAGAGAGAGGGAGAAACGGGACACCCCGCCCCCGCCGCTTATGGCAGATACAACAATGTGATACTGACCGATACAGAGCTTTCCGGGCTGAAAACAGAGCTGCCCGACAAGTGGGAGTATTATATTGACCGGCTTTCCTGCCATATCGCTTCCACCGGGAAGCAGTACCAGAGCCATGCAGCCACCATTTACAAGTGGGCGCAGGAGGACGCTGCCAAAGGCAAGGCTGCCCCGAAACAGGGCATACCCGATTATTCATGTAAGGAGGGCGAGAGCTTATGAAAAACGAGATTGAAGCTATGATTACGGATATTACAACCACTACCGCCGAAGCGGAGGACTACACAGGCGAGGACGGGCTTTTATACTGCGGCAAGTGCCATACGCCCAAAGAAGCCTACTTTTCAAAAGAAACCGCCCAATGGTTAGGGCATGACCGACACCCAACAGACTGCGACTGCCAGCGGGCAGCCCGTGAAAAGCAGCAAGCCGCCGAAAGCCGACAGAAGCACCTTGAAACAGTGGAGGACTTGAAACGCCGGGGATTTACCGACCCTGCTATGCGGAATTGGACATTTGAGCATGACAACGGCAGAAACCCGCAGACCGAAACCGCCCGCTTTTATGTGGAGAGCTGGGAAACCATGCAGGCTGAAAATATCGGCTACCTGTTTTGGGGCGGCGTGGGGACAGGAAAAAGCTACCTTGCTGCCTGTATCGCCAACGCCCTTATGGAAAAAGAGGTTGCCGTTCGCATGACAAACTTTGCAACGATACTGGGTGACCTTGCCGCCAGCTTTGAGGGCAGGAACGAATATATTTCCCGCCTTTGCAGCTACCCCCTGCTGATACTTGATGATTTCGGTATGGAGCGAGGGACAGAATACGGGCTGGAACAGGTTTACAGCGTGATTGACAGCCGTTACCGAAGCGGCAAGCCGCTGATCGCCACGACCAACCTCACGCTGGAGGAATTGCAGCACCCGCAGGACACGCCCCACGCCCGTATTTATGACAGGCTGACTTCCATGTGCGCCCCCGTCCGCTTCACGGGCAGCAACTTCCGAAAGGAAACCGCACAGGAAAAGCTGGAACGCTTAAAGCAACTGATGAAGCAGCGAAAGGAGAGCCTATGACAGAAACGAAACAGACAAGCACCACCAAAACAGACCGCCGCCCGGACTGTGTGACGGAAATCCGCATGGGCAACTCCGTCCTTACCGTTTCCGGCTTCTTCAAGCAGGGCGCAACCGACACCGCAGCCGACAAGATGATGAAAGTGCTGGAAGCGGAAGCTGCTACACAAAAAACGGCGATTTGACCGACCATAAAGAAGCAGATTTGACGCTTTTGCTGCTATACAGACAGCCGCCCCATGTGGTACAATCAAGGTACGGAATAGTGGGGCTGGCTGTCGGAAACGGAGGATTTTATGTTAAGACAGACCAACCAACAACCAATTACCGCCCTTTACCCAAGACTTTCCCATGAGGACGAGCTGCAAGGCGAGAGCAATTCCATTTCCAATCAGAAGCGTATCCTTGAAACCTATGCAAAGCAGAACGGCTTTTCCAATCTGCGCTGGTACACGGACGACGGTTATTCTGGTGCGAACTTTCAAAGACCCGGTTTTCAAGCCATGCTTGCGGACATTGAAGCAGGAAAAGTCGGGACAGTTATCGTAAAGGATATGTCGAGGTTAGGGAGAAACTACCTGCAAGTGGGAATGTACACGGAAATGATTTTCCCACAGAAAGGTGTCCGCTTCATCGCTATCAATGACGGAGTGGACAGCGCACAGGGCGACAATGACTTTGCCCCGCTGCGGAATATCTTTAACGAATGGCTGGTGAGAGATACGAGCAAGAAAATCAAAGCAGTAAAACGCTCAAAAGGCATGAGTGGCAAGCCCATCACAAGCAAGCCTGTGTATGGCTACCTCATGGACGAGGACGAAAATTTCATTATTGACGAGGAAGCTGCACCCGTAGTCAAGCAGATATACAACCTCTGCCTTGCCGGGAATGGTCCGACCAAGATAGCCCGTATGCTCACAGAGCAGCAAATCCCCACGCCGGGGACGCTGGAATACCGCAGGACGGGCAGCACCCGCCGCTACCACCCCGGCTATGAGTGCAAGTGGGCGACCAATACCGTTGTGCATATCCTTGAAAACCGGGAATACACAGGCTGTCTGGTAAACTTCAAGACGGAAAAACTCTCTTACAAAGTCAAGCACAGTGTAGAAAATCCCCCGGAAAAGCAAGTGATTTTCGAGAATCACCACGAGCCTATCATAGACACCCAAACATGGGAACGGGTGCAGGAGCTTCGCAAGCAGCGCAAACGCCCCAACCGCTATGATGAAGTGGGCTTGTTCTCCGGCATACTGTTCTGTGCAGACTGCGGCAGCGTCATGTATCAGCAGCGATACCAGACGGACAAGCGCAAGCAGGACTGTTATATCTGCGGCAGCTACAAGAAGCGCACCCATGACTGTACGGCGCACTTTATCCGCACCGACCTCTTGACCGCTGGTGTACTCTCCAATCTGCGGAAAGTGACCAGCTATGCGGCAAAGCATGAAGCCCGGTTTATGAAGCTCTTGATTGAGCAGAACGAGGACGGGGGCAAACGCAGGAACGCCGCCAAGAAAAAGGAACTGGAAGCCGCCGAGAAACGCATAGCCGAGTTATCCGCTATCTTCAAGCGGCTGTATGAGGACAGCGTGACCGGGCGCATATCAGACGAGCGTTTCACAGAACTGTCGGCAGACTATGAAGCAGAACAACGGGAACTGAAAGAAAGAGCCGCCGCTATCCAAGCGGAGCTTTCCAAAGCACAGGAAGCCACCGTGAACGCAGAAAAGTTTATGAATGTTGTCCGGCGGCATACCAGTTTTGAAGAACTTACCCCTACTCTGTTGCGGGAGTTTGTAGAGAAAATCGTTGTGCATGAGTGCAGCTATGACGAGAACAAGACCCGCAGACAGGACATTGAGATTTATTATTCTTTTGTTGGCAAGGTGGACTTGCCCGAATAACCGCCCGACCTATCCGACACAATGCGCAAGTGCCGGATAGGAACGGCAAAATTTTTTACACTTCTATTACTTCTTTATCACACATCAGCAAAATCACAAGGTATCAAACAGCTTATGGCAGGCGGCGGTGTCGTGCTGATTGGTACTTCCCTTATTCCTTTGCTGTCAGGATTGTTTTAATCGGTGGACAGCATTTTTGAAAAAATTACAAAGGCAATCAATGACTTTCTTATGTCGGTTATCGAGAGCAGCTTATCTACAATGTTCAACGACGTAAACGAGAAAGTCGGCACTATTGCTGCGGAGGTAGGCAAAACTCCGCAGCAATGGAACGCAAGCGTGTTTTCGATAATTCAGACGCTTTCGGAAAATGTAATACTCCCGATTGCGGGGCTTATCATCACATTTATTCTTTGCTATGAACTAATCACAATGATAACAGAGAAAAACAATATGCACGATATTGACACATTTATGTTTTTCAAATTTTTGTTCAAGGCGTGCGCGGCGGTTGTAATCGCAACGCACACCTTTGACATTATTATGGGTGTGTTCGATTTGGCGCAGTACGTTGTCCGGCAAAGCTCCGGCGTGATAGGCTCAAATACAAGCGTCGATATTTCGTCGGCTATAACCGATATTCATTCAACGCTTGAAGCAATGAGCACGGGCGAGCTTGTTTTGCTTATGCTTGAATCGTCATTGATTAGCCTTTGTATGAAAATTCTATCCGTCTGCATTACCGTCGTAATATTCGGACGAATGATAGAAATTTACTTGTATAGCTCCGTCGGGGCAATTCCGTTTGCCACTATGACAAACCGTGAATGGGGGCAAATGGGAAACAACTATTTAAGAGGACTTGTCGCTCTCGGCTTTCAGGGCTTTTTCATAATGGTATGCGTCGGAATTTATGCGGCGCTGGTAAACAGCCTGACATTCACATCAGATATTCAGGCAACATTACTCAGCGTTGCGGCATATACCGTTGTTTTATGCTTTACCCTGTTTAAGACGGGCGGCATTTCAAAATCAATATTTAACGCGCATTAAGGAGGACGAAATGAAAAAATACAATATCATATATGCCGATCCGCCGTGAAAGTACAGGGGCGGGCTTCTGCGCGGCAGTCCGGCGAATCACTACCCCGTAATGACGGTTGAGGAAATTTGCGAATTGCCCGTACCAAAATTTGCGGCGGACGACTGCGTTCTGTTTATGTGGGCGACCTTCCCGAAATTAGAAGAAGCCTTTGAGGTTATTAAGGCTTGGGGCTTTAAGTACAGCACGGTTGCTTTCGTGTGGGTAAAGAAAAACAAAAAATCGGATAGCTGGTTTATGGGTATGGGCTGGTGGACGAGAAACAACGCTGAGGTTTGCCTCGTCGCAACAAGAGGACACCCGAAACGGATTTCAAGAAAAGTACATCAGCTCATAATCTCGCCCGTTGAGGAACACAGCAAAAAGCCCGATATAACGAGAGATAAGATAATCGAGCTTATGGGCGACCTGCCGAGAGTGGAACTGTTTGCAAGACAGGCGCCGCCCGGCTGGGACGTTTGGGGCAATGAAGTATTAAATGATGTTTGGATTGAGTAAAGGAGTGATAAATTTTGCCTTATGTACCCGTACCGAAAGACTTAAACACGGTCAAAACAAAGGTAGCCTTTAACCTTACAAAAAGGCAGCTCATATGTTTTTCGCTTGCGGCGGCGGTTGGCGTACCGATATATTTTCTGACAAGAGGAATACTCGGCACAACGGGAGCCGTTTTTCTTTTACTTGCGGCAGCGCTGCCGTTTTTCTTTTTTGCAATGTATGAAAAGAACGGACAGCCACTTGAAAAGATTTTGAAAAACTATATAACGACAAAATACAGAAAGCCGCAGGTGCGGCCGTATGTAACGAATAACATTTATTCGGCAATAGAAAAACAAATTTTATTGGAACAGGAGGTTGATAAAATTGTCGGAACACAAAAAGAAAATCACGCTTTCGGCAGAAAAGCCGCTGACGTCAAGACAGCGAAAGCGGATAGCCGACGCCGTGAAAAAGGCAAAAATGCAGGGTAAAATCGCAATGAGCGCACAGGACACAATTTCATATAAGGAAATGCGCCCCGACGGAATCTGCATTGTCAGGGACAATTATTTCACGAAAACAATACAGTTTTATGATATAAATTATCAGCTTGCAAGAAACGAGGACAAAAATATAATCTTTGAAAATTACTGCGATTTTCTCAATTACTTTGATAAATCCATATCGGTGCAGCTTTCATTTCTTAATCAGACAATGGATATATCCGACTTTGAAAAGTCCATTGCCATAAAACCGCAGAATGATGATTTTGACGGGATAAGAGCAGAATACACCGAAATGCTGAAAAATCAGCTTGCAAGGGGCAACAACGGAATTGTGAGAAAGAAATATATCACATTCGGAATTGAAGCCGATAATATCCAAAACGCAAAACAGCGTTTGGAGCGTATCGAAACCGATATAATCAATAACTTTAAGATTTTGGGTGTGAGGGCGTTTTCATTAAACGGTATGGAGCGCTTGGAGCTTCTGCACTCGTGCTTTAACGGTGGCGAGAATAAATTAAATTTCTCTTGGAATTTGATTTACAAAACAGGACTTACGACAAAGGACTTTATTGCTCCGACCTCGTTCAATTTTTCGGACGGTCGGTGTTTCAGAATGGGCGGCACGATAGGCGCCGTTTCATTTTTGCATATACTTGCACCGGAGCTTACGGACGAAATGCTGAAAAACTTTCTTGAAATACAATCTGCTTTATCTGTCAATATTCACATTAAAAGTATCGACCAGTCGGAAGCAATAAAAATGATAAAACGCAAAATCACCGACCTTGATAAAATGAAAATCGAGGAACAGAAAAAAGCCGTCAGAGCCGGTTACGATATGGATATAATTCCGTCGGATATAAACACATTCGGTATTGACGCTAAAAAGCTGCTGGAAGATTTGCAGGGGCGCAATGAGCGAATGTTTTTAGTTACCGTACTCATTATGAGTACGGCGAAAACAAAAAAAGCATTAAACAGCGCCATATTTGAGGTACAGTCTATCGCACAACAGCGAAACTGTCCTTTAAGAAGATTGGACTATCAGCAGGAGGACGGTTTAATGGCAAGCGTGCCTATCGGAATAAACAATATCGGAATACAGCGGGCTTTGACAACTTCAAGCACCGCTATTTTTGTACCGTTCACTACGCAGGAGCTTTTTTCGGACAGTCCCGAAGCGCTTTATTGCGGTCTTAATGCACTCTCAAACAATATGATAATGGTTGACCGAAAAATGCTGAAAAATCCTAACGGGCTTATACTCGGAACACCGGGCAGCGGTAAAAGTTTTTCCGCAAAGCGTGAAATGACAAATGCGTTTTTGGTTACGAATGACGATATTTATGTTTGTGATCCCGAAGCGGAATACAATCCGCTGATACACGCGCTTAAAGGGCAGGTTGTAAAACTGTCGCCCACATCAAAGGACTATCTAAATCCGCTTGACATAAATATCAACTATTCCGACGAGGAAAATCCTCTTGCGTTAAAATCCGATTTTGTGCTTTCGTTCTGCGAACTCATAATCGGCGGGCGTGACGGTTTGGAGCCTATCGAAAAGACGGTCATTGACAGGAGCGTAACACGGATTTATCAAAAATATTTTGAAAATCCCACTCCGCAGAATATGCCTATCCTTGAAGATTTGTATGAGGAAATAAAGAAACAGCCGGAACAGGAAGCCGGGCGTATAGCCTCCGCTTTGGAGCTGTATGTCAAGGGCAGCCTTAATGTTTTTAATCATCATACGAATGTGGATATTTCAAACCGTATCGTTTGTTTTGATATAAAGGAGCTTGGAAAGCAGCTTAAAAAACTCGGAATGTTGGTTGTGCAGGACCAGATATGGAACAGAGTTACGATAAACCGAAACGAGCATAAATCCACACGCTATTATTGTGATGAATTTCATTTACTGCTCAAAGATGAGCAAACGGCGGCATACTCGGTTGAGATTTGGAAGCGTTTCAGAAAATGGGGCGGCATTCCGACAGGCATAACTCAAAATGTGAAAGACCTGCTTTCAAGCGCTGAAATCGAAAACATATTTGAAAACAGCGACTACATTTATATGCTGAATCAGGCACAGGGCGACAGAGAAATCCTTGCGAAAAAATTAGGCATATCACCGCAGCAGCTTTCTTATGTAACACAGTCGGGAGCCGGTGAGGGACTTTTATTCTATGGCAATACCATAATTCCGTTTATAGACCGTTTCCCGAAAGATACAAAGCTCTATAAACTTATGACAACTATTCCGCAAGAGGTGGCAGGCAGTGAATAATTTAACGCATTTAAGCCTGTTTTCGGGCATAGGCGGAATTGATTTGGCGGCGGAAGCGGCAGGCTTTGAAACGGTGTGCCAGTGCGAATGGGCGGACTATCCGACAAGCGTACTTGAAAAGCGGTGGCCTGCCGTTCCCCGCTTTCGTGATATTACTACTTTGACAAAGGAGGGATTTTTTGAAAAAACAGGACGAAAAACAGTTACCCTCATATCCGGCGGCTTCCCGTGCCAGCCGTTCTCATCGGCAGGACGGCAAAAGGGATTTGCAGACACTCGGTATCTCTGGCCTGAAATGGTCAGAGTTATTTCCGAAATCAAGCCCCATTGGGTGCTTGGGGAGAATGTTGCCGGGTTTATCAATATGGGGCTCGACAAAACGATATTTGACTTGGAGCGTGCGGGCTACGCTGTTCAAACATTCGTATATCCGGCTTGCGGCGTCGGCGCGTGGCACGAGCGCACAAGAACTTTTATCGTGGGCGCTGATGTTTCCCACACCCCTTGCCTCCGACGACAGAACTGTAAAGGAAGCAATGAGTATGAACGTGTACCTCTCGGACAATGGGATATTCCGCAAGGTGAACAGGAACGGCACAAAATGGAGCCTTCCTCTGTCGGCGGCGGTGTTTTACCTGACGCCGATAGCGTCGGACGGAATGAGGTCAACGTTCAAGCCGGAAGTAATGCTAAACAGCAAGGACAAGGCGAACTTGGCGGCACAGATTATACGGCTGGAAAATCCGCACTCGGAAACGGCAGCGCTCAATCCCGATTGGGTGGAATGGTTAATGGGTTTTCCTCTTGGCTGGACTGTGGTGTAGACGATATTTACCGTTGCGCTTCTGAAAAATGGCTTACGGAAAACTTTGATAATATTGCTTGCAGGCGCTGCCTGCTGGACGGACATAAATTATGGCAACGGGAGCCTGACAGCGTTCCCCGTATAACAGAGGACACAGCAGGCAGAGCCGACAGATTAAAAACGCTCGGAAACGCCGTCTGCCCTCCGCAGGTTTTCCCCATACTCAAATGTATTGCGGATATTGAAACGGGAGTGTGTATAAATAATTGTGTGTTTGCCTCCGGGCATTAGCAGTAGAACTGCGGGACTTGTGCGTAAACTCAACGAGTTTTCCATAACTTCCGCAGTAAAAAAACGGTGTGGTATTTGTGTGTAAACTTAAAAAGTTTTCCATAAATTCCATACCTCAAAACATATATCGAGGTGAGGCGATTGGATAATGAAAAAGTAAATTCAAGCGGCTGCTTGGATAAAACCGCATTTGAAGCGATAAAGAATGTTCGGCGTGAGGAACGCAAAAAGCTGATTGCGGAAATAAAAGAGCTCGCCGCAAGGTACGGCTATGAAATTGACTGCCGTATAGATTTGAAAGAAATTAAGGAGGCGGATATGGTATGACAACAACCGATTGCACAACAGATTACGGCGAATATGAAAGATATTCGGACGATAGGCTCTTTCACGGCGCCGGTCTTAAAATTGACCGCAGCGTTTATTATAAAGGTGATTGCGATATTTCGGACTTAATAACAAAATCCGTAAAAGAGGTTGAGAATTTGCGTGATGAAAGTATCGGCAAAGAAAACGCGGCATACGAAAAGGTGTTACAGGCGGTTGCGGAATGGGAAAAGTCGGCGCTTGTTACCAAAAGACATAAACGGGCGCTTGAATATCTGACTGCGCCGCCTATCGAACATACAAGCAATCAATGGACTGTTGATGATTACGATTACAAAGTGCGCAGCAATATGGTTTATCTTATGAAATACAGAATTGACAAGCGGCAGAGCCGGAACGGAACAATAAAATGGGACGTTGAATTAAGTGTTAAAACTCAAAGCGTACAATGGCAAAGCGCTGTTATACTTGAACGCCGTGAGAAAACATTTTCAAGCGAGGAATCCGCACAAAAGTATATCGACGGCAAAATTAAAGCCTATGATTACTTGTTTACGGAAATATCCCCCGTTATTCCCGATATTGATAAATCCCATTTTTGTGTGAACGGCGTATTGCTGCCGGGATATACAACAGTTTCTATGCAGAAAGAAAAAGAGAAAAAGGCGTCAATCCGAAAACAGTTAAATGAGCTGAAAGCAGATAAGCCTACGGAACGGAAACAGTTAAAAACTCGCACAAAGGAGGTCAGTATATGAGAAAAGGAAACGATTATACGGTGTATGACAATGATACGCTTACACCGGGTTATAAGGCTAAAATCGAGCATACCGTGTATAGCGGCAGTGAGTCCGATTTGTCAGACCTGTTAAAATTAACGGTTGGCGATATTTCCGCTTTGAAAGAAAAAAACATTGCACAGGAACAGGCGGCATACGAAAAAGCTATCGACGCCTTAAAGGATTGGGAAGCGCTTGCGGCAAATACGAGAAAATATGAAAAGGCGCTTGATTATAAAAATGTGCCGGAGGTTTCGCATACCTCAAACAAATGGGAAAAGGACGGCACTGACAGGTTTACCATAAGCAACAAGGTATATAAAATGACTTACAATATATATGAGCGTTCAAGCTGGCGGAACGATACCGTAAAATATGATGTCAGGTGGAATATTTACACAAACAGACCCGATTATACAAATGCATACAAGGTTGCAGGTCAGGAACGGGTGTGTGCTACACGCGTGGAAGCCGAGAAATACATACAAGGCAGAATTAAGGCGTATTTGCACTTGTTCACGGAAATATCGCCGCCTATACCGAAAGATTTGGAAAAATCCTTTATGGTACACGGTTATTTATTGCCGGGCTATGTTACGGAGGAAATGCAGAAAGCAGAGGCGGAAAAAGCGGAAAAGCCGGCAGAGAAAAAGCCGTCAATCCGAAAGCAGTTAAATGAGCTGAAAGCCGACCAAAAGAAAAATCCGCAGGAGCTGCAGAAAACACGCCCCGAAAATGAAATCGGATAAGGCGGTGTCTATATGCGGAATGATAAAGAATTTAAGGCGAAAAACCGTGATGAAAGCTATGTAAAGGATAAACGCCCGGATATTCAGCTTGGACGGCATACAAAGGCAGAAAAGCAAAAACCGCCTCTTACACCGTCAAAGAAAAACCGTATGTATCGGGCAAGGCAAACTGAAAACACGGCTGCTAATTCCGAAAATACTTCTGCTGAAGCAAAGATTGATATTTCCGTTTCTAAAACAGCAGATAATAATGCTCCCGTTCCGGCAGACAACACGGCTCAATTTACCGACAGGAATATTGAGCCGACCGAAACGGAAAATATATCACAGGATATTCAGCCGGATATTCCGAAAGCCGGGCCTTCCTATTCCTCTGCCGCAAAGAAAAAGAAATACCGCAGTAAAATGTATCGTATGCAAAAGCAGACGAAAGGCGTTAATTACAATTTTGCAGAGCAAACGCAAAAATCAAACGACTACGATATTTCCGAAAAGGCACAGGAAAACAAAACGGAATTTTCAAAAAATACGGATATAGATTTTTCGGAAAGCAAAGCCGAAAGGGACAGTAATATTCCGTTTGACAGCGTGAGGGACACAAAAACCGAAACGGATAAAAAAACTTACTCTAAAAAGCGGCAAAAGCTGTCTTTTGATAAATCGGATAAAACCGAAAATGCTGAATCGGCTTCATCAGCCGATAACACAAAATCCGATACACCTAAATCCGACAGCGGCGACACTCCTTTTGACAGGGTAAACAGGCACGTTGAAAAGTATGAGAAAAAGGCGGAAAAAGCAAAATCCAAAGCTGAAAAAGCCGAACAAGATTTACCGCACAAAAGGAAAATCAAACGCAAGCGGCTGTATGACGAGCAAAATCAAAAGCCTAAAAACCGCTTGCAGTTTGAAAAAGAGGTCAGACCTCAATCGGATTTGTACCACCGATCCACCGTCAAGACAGGCAGTGATGCCTTGCAGCATACAGCGCTTAACAAACTTCATTCAAAGGTTGCAGAGGTTGAAAACGAAAACACGGGCGTCGAAGCGGCACACCAAACGGAGCAAAAGGCGGAAAGTCTTGCACGGTACAGCGTCAGAACGGCAAAATACATTGACGGTCAAAGAAAAGCTGCACCGTACAAAAAAGCTGCACGCTTAAAGGTCAAGGCGGAAAAAGCGGAAATTAAGGCGGCGTATGAAAAAACGCTTGCGGAAAATCCGTCGCTGAAAAAATCGGCGTTAAAGAAATTCCGTCAAAAACAGCAGATAAAGAAAAAATACCAAAAGGCAAAGCGAGCCGAACAGACGGCAAAGCAGGCAAAAAAGGCGGCACAGAACGCCGAGCGTGCAGCGTCAAGGCTCGCGGCTTTTGTATGGCGGCATAAAGCCGTTTTCGGTGTTATTCTTGCAATCGTACTTTTGATTGCTTGGCTGGGTACAGCTCTTTCCTCTTGTTCCGTTATCGGTACAACAGGATTTAATTCAATAATGGTATCGTCATACTTTGCGGAGGACGAGGATATTTATGCGGCTGAAAATTACTACAACGGTTTGGAGCAGAATTTGCAGAGCAAAATTGATAATATTGAAAATGAGTATTCGGGATATGATGAATACAACTACAATTTGGCCGGTATCGGACATAACCCATATGAGCTTATTTCATATCTTACAGCAGTATATCAGGATTTCAAATTCAATGACATTAAATCTGCTCTTGATACTTTATTCAATGCACAATATCATTTGCAGATTACCGAAACAAGCCGGCAGCAGACAGACGAGGACGGGAACGAATACACCTATAAAATTCTCAATGTTACACTTGTGAACGAGGGTATGACAACTACGCTCACGGCAGACCAAAGAGAGCTTTACGATATTTACCTTGTGAGCAAGGGAAACCGTGATTATCTGTTTGCGGACGATATTTATTCTAACATAACGCAAAACCCATATAATGATTACACAATACCGGGTGAAGCTCTTACGGACGAAACATTCCGAAAGCTGATAACCGAAGCCGAGAAGTATTTAGGCTATCCGTATGTTTGGGGCGGCAGCAGTCCGCAGACTTCGTTTGACTGTTCGGGATTTGTTTGCTGGGTATTCAAAAACTCCGGCGTATATCCTCTCGGCAGAACAACGGCGCAGGGTATTTTCGACCAATGTACTCCCGTCAGACCGTCGGACGCAAAGCCCGGCGATATTATTTTCTTCACGGGGACATACAACAGCGGCTTCCCGGTATCGCACGTCGGTATTTATGTGGGTAACGGTATGATGATTCATTGCGGCAATCCCATTCAGTACGCAAGCGTCAACTCAAATTATTGGACGCAGCACTTTTACGCCTACGGGCGATTAAACTAAAAAATAAATTTAACGGAGGTATTTTATACAATGGCAACAGTAACAAAAATTGATAAGGACATTGCGGCGGCAAAATCAAAAATTGCGGAGCTGCAAAAGAAAATCAGAGAGCTTGAAACAAAGCGCGTCGAGGCTGAAAACTTGCAGATTGTCAAGCTGGTTAAGACGGTCAATATCGACAACAAGACCTTGACGGCACTACTCAAAGCCTACGCAACGGGCGAGTTTGAACTGCCCGAAAAATACAAGGCAGAGCTTGAAAACAAGGAGGACACGGATAATGAAAATGAACAGAATTAAATTTGCGGCGGCGGTATTTACCGCCGTTTTCGCTTTATCGGGAATGACGGCGTTTGCACAGAGTAACGCTCCGGCAGAAACACCTGCCGAAACCGTAATTGAGGACAACCGAACATTGACGCCAAAGGGCAACGCCCAGCTTGTAGATGATATTTCTGATAATGAAAATTTACAGTTTATCACCGTAACCGCACGGGACGGAAATGTTTTTTACTTCGTGATTGACAAGGGCGCACAAAGCGAAAATGTGTATTTTTTGAATACAGTTGACGAAAGCGACCTTGAGGCGCTCGCCCTAAAGTCGGACAAGAAACCGACAGCAACCGCAAAGCCGGAGCAGACGGAAAATACGGCTGAAACGGATTCAACAGAGAATGATACAAAAGATAAAAAAGATAAGACCGAAAAATCCGAACAGCCGGAGCAAAACCGGCAGAAAAACAATTCCGGCCTGTTTATTATTCTTGCACTTGCGGCGGCTGCCGGAATTGGCGGCTATTATTACAAGGTAATCTTGCCGAAAAAGAAACTTGAACAGGCGGACGATTTGGACGACTTCGATTTTGAGGACGAGGACACCGAAACCGTTGTAAACGAGGACGACGAAACGGACGAATAAAAAAATTATTAAATTTTTGATTTCCACTTGATTTTTTTCTGAAAATAGCATATAATATAAATGTAAGAAATTCAGAAAATCAGAAACATAGAAAGAGGTGTTTTTATGTTAGCGGAAATCAGAGGACGTTCCCAGATAACCATACCGTCGGAGATTATAAAAAAGCTCGGTATTTCGGAGGGCGATAAATTTGACATTATGGAAAGGGACGGCGGGATATTCCTTTGCCCTGTCGTTGTCTACCCGAAAGACAAAATTGCAAAAATCGCAAAAATACTGAAAGAGTCGGAAAATGATACGAAAACCCGGACAGCATTTGAAAGCGTTGAGGATATGTTTTCCGATATGGGGATTGATATAGACAATGTATAAGCTCAAATATACAAAGGAATTTGAAAGGGATTTGAAAAAGCTGTCTGCGGCGGAACAAAAGCAGACAGCAAATAAATTAAAGCTCTTAATGCAAAATCCCTTTTATCCGTCGCTTCGTACAAAAAAGGTACAGGGACTTGACAATGTGTTTGAAATGAGTGTCAATATGGATATTCGCATTTTATGGCGTTATGAAAACGGCGTTATAATTTTGCTGATAGACATAGGACATCACAAGGACATATTGGGACTTTAATTTAATATCAATCAAAACAGCACTCATTAACTTGGGTGCTGTTTTTGTGTTCAAAGGAGGAATTTAATTTGAAACTGATTATAGCGGAAAAACCGTCAGTTGCCCTTGCAATCGCAAAAGCGCTTAATATCAAGGGCAGCCGTGACGGATATATTGAAAACGGCGAATATATCATATCTTGGTGCGTCGGGCATTTGGCAGCGGCAGCGTTCCCGGAAGAATACGATGCAAAATATTCAAAGTGGAATTATGCGGATTTGCCTATCATTCCCGATAACTTCAAGTACAAAATTTACGGCGATAAGCAAAAGCAGTTTAATGTCGTCAAAAGCCTTATGACCGGAAAAGACGTGAGCGAGGTTATTAACGCCTGCGACGCAGGGCGTGAGGGCGAGCTTATTTTCCGGCTTGTTTACAATATGGCGAATTGCAAAAAACCTATCAAAAGACTTTGGATTTCATCAATGGAAAATGCAGCAATTCGTGAGGGCTTTGAAAACTTAAAGGACGGCAGCGAGTATGACAATTTGTATTATTCCGCACTTTGCAGAATGTGGGCGGATTGGATAGTCGGTATCAATGCAACAAGGCTGTTTTCGATTTTGTATAACAAGACCTTAAATATCGGCAGAGTGCAGACGCCTACGCTTGCATTGCTTTGTGATAGGCATAACAAAATAGCGTATTTCCGAAAAGAAAAGTATTTTACGGTTGAACTCACGCTCGGCGGCGTGAAAGCTGAAACCGAACGGCTTGACAATGAGAATACTGCAAAAGAAATTATAACGGCTTGTGAAAATTCACAGGCCGTTTGCGTTTCAGTAAGCAAAGAAACCAAAACCGAACAGCCGCCGAAGCTGTTTGATTTAACAACGCTGCAAAGGGCGGCAAACAGGATTTACGGCTATACCGCAAAGCAGACACTTGACTACGCACAGGCATTGTACGAAAAGAAACTTATTACCTATCCCCGAACGGACAGCAGATATTTGACTGAGGATATGGCGGAAACGGCAGCGGCGGTTATTCGTCTTGGCGCGGATATACCGCCGTTTGACAAAGCGCCCGATTTCTTCCCCGAAATATCCCGTATGATAAATAACGGTAAAGTATCAGACCACCACGCCATAATTCCCACGCTTGAAATTGAAAAGGCAGATTTGTCGGCAATCCCGACGGGTGAGCTGAATATCCTGAAACTTGTTTTTTGCCGGATAATTTCAGCGTCGGCGGAAAGTTATGTCTATGAAAATACTACGGCAGTTTTCGAGTGCGGCGGATATACCTTTACGGCAAAGGGCAAAGAAATTATTTCGGAGGGATTTCGTGCAATAGAAAAGCTGATATATCCAAAGACGGATAATGCGGAATCAGCGCCGCTTGTGAAATTCTATAAAGGACAGCTATTCGCAGGGGCAGCGCCGGAGCTTAAAGAAAAATATACGCAGCCTCCGAAACCGTACACGGAGGACACGCTGTTATCTGCAATGGAAACGGCGGGAGCAAAAGAAACCACCAACAGTGCAGAGCGTAAGGGACTTGGCACTCCGGCAACCAGAGCCGCCATTTTGGAAAAGCTGGTACAAACAGGATTTGTGCAGAGAAACGGACGGCAGATAACACCCACCAAAAACGGAATACTGCTTATTTCCGTTCTGCCCGATACTCTCATATCCGCGCAGCTCACGGCGGAATGGGAAAATCAGCTTTCTTTAATATCCAAAGGCAAATCAAGTCCGAAAGAATTTATGCAGGGCATTAAAAGTATGATAACCGAGCTTACAGAGCGATACCGTGAATTTGACAGCGCAAGAGAAAATCCGTTTAAGTCAGAAACCAAAAATAACAGCTTGGAGGTGTGATTATGCGTGAAGTTGACAAGCGATATTATAAAATCAATATAGCCGGCACAGAACATATTTTTACGAATGTTTACAGAGTCGGCGACCGTTATTCTGCATACGAAGCAGATAAAAACGGCAAGCCCGGTAAATTTCTTTACAGTCTGTCGCAGGCGGAAGTTGACCGAGCCGTAATATCGGGCAGCATTGATTTCAAAGAAAAAGATTACAGCTATATCTATAAAGGCTTTCTGGTAAACGCTGCCGAGTATGACGACGGAAATAAAGAAACCTCCGGCGTGTGGATATACTTTCCGGCAAAAGAAAACGAAGTCCGTACCGCGTTTGAAAGTATAGATCTTTCGCCGGACGCAGACAGCGGCAAATACTTTTTTGACGACTTCAAAAGCAATATTAAATCTATTGAAAGTCTGCTTGCTAAGGATTTATCTGTCGCCGATTTGCAGGACACCGCAGAAAAATTAAACGAGCTTCCAAACTATGAAATATTAAAGCTCAACGCCGTTATGGAAACAAACGCAAAATGTAATTCATTTGCGGAACTTACGGAATTTGCATATAACACCGACTATTATGATTTAATTTCCGACGCAAGCAATGTAAAGGAGCTTGGCATAAATCTTGTTTATTCCTCCGGGATATTTGAGAGCTTACCGACAATGTATAGGGACGCAATCGAGGCTGAAAACTTTGGCAGGTATATAGCCGAAGCGGAACAGGGTATTTTCACTTCCAAAGGCTACATTTCCCGTTCTGGCGACGAATGGCACAATGTTTGTTTGCAGAATTTTGAGCCGAAACCGTTAAAACAAAACGGCATTGACGACAGGCTTATTGACACAACGGAAATACTTGCGGTTGATTTGGATAGCTTTTTCCGCAGTTTAAGCGAAGATTACGGTTGGCTTGCAGGCGATCCCGCAAAGGCAAAAGATAAAATTGCATACGATTTGAGAAACGGCAGTACAGATGTTGTACGCCATCAGCTCGGCAGTTTTATGAAAGAGTATCATTTGGATAAATCGGATATACAGCCGTTTTTAAGCCGTATTGCAAGATTTGAAAAGTGCAAGGGCATTGAAAAAACAAAGCCGAACTCCATAAAAGAACAGCTAAAACAGGCGAAAAATTTACAGCAGCCGAAAAAATCAAAACATAGAGAGGAATGTTTGTAATGAATATTCCGATCACCGACAGTATAATGCGCATTGATACAAACAGAGATAATTTTAATATGCAGGATATTGAAAACCGCCGCTTTATGTTCAATCCGAAAACGGCAACGCTGATTTTAGGTTATCAGTACAAAAACGGCGAGCTTGTTTCATCACACGCGGGCGAATACGCAAGCGCAGGCACAGGCGAGCCGTTTGACGATTTTGTTCGCGGCTGGATAGGCACAAGCAAGGAATATACGGACGGGGTAATTCATTTTGCCCCGTCTGTTTCCGAAAAAAATATCACGCTTTTTGAAAAGGCGTTTGATACGCTTGAAATGTTTAAGAATAACGGAGCAAGAAAAAATACGGTTGTTCGTGGACTCGGCAGAGCTTGGGAGCAGCCTTTTTCAGATTTGATAAAGGAGGTCGATTTAATGGCAGAAAATATTTCATCGGTAACGCCCATTGAATTTACAGGCAAATCTCAAAAAGAGAAAGTTAAGGAAATTACCGACAAATTGGAGCAAGGCATTAAGGACTTGTTTAACAGCGACAGATACAAGGAGTATTTGTCGGCAATGTCAAAATTCCATAATTACAGCTTTCGGAATACAATATTGATTTTAATGCAGAAGCTGGACGCTTCGTACATAGCCGGTTTTAACACTTGGAAAAATGAATTTAAGCGTGCGGTCAGAAAGGGCGAAAAGGGTATCAAAATTCTTGCCCCTGCTCCGTACAAAAAAGAAATTGAGGAAACGGCACACGATAAAAACGGAAATCCGATATTGAACGCAGACGGCAGCAACAGAACAACCACAAAAACAATCACCGTTCCGGCGTTTAAGATAACAACGGTATTTGACCTGTCGCAGACGGACGGAAAAGAGATCCCCACAATAGCGAATCAGCTTACGGGCAATGTTGAGGACTACGAAAAGTTTTTCAAAGCGTTAAAGGAAATATCCCCCGTCCCCATTGAGCTTGAAAAGATAGACCGTGCGGCAAACGGATATTATCACCTGACCGAAAAAAGAATTGCCGTGCGTAATGATTTGTCGGAAATGCAGACGATAAAAACCGCCATTCACGAAATCGCCCACGCAAAGCTGCACGCACTTCCCGAAAAGGAAGAAAACGAGGTTATCGAGGACGACAGACCGGATAACCGCACCCGTGAAGTGCAGGCGGAAAGCGTTGCATATACCGTATGTCAGCATTTCGGAATTGACACTTCCGACTACTCTTTCGGGTATGTGGCAGGCTGGAGCAGCGGCAAGGAAACGGAGGAATTAAAGGCGTCGCTTGAAGTGATACGCACTACTGCGGACGAAATGATTACGGATATATCCGAAAAATTAAAGGAGCTTGAAAAGGAAAAATCCGTTGACTTAAATTCCGATATTTCCGCTTGGTACGCTGCGGAATTTTCGGACGACGAGATGAAAGATGAAATCTACACGGGTGTTTCTTTTCAAAAGCTGTATGATATGTTATCCTCTAATGATTTATATAGTATTATCGGAATTGACGATACAGTAGTCAGAGAACGGTGTTTTTCAAAACTTGCCGAGCTTATGCAGGTTGATTATTCGGTTATTTATGAAAAGTGGCTTAATGCGGAAATTCCCGATATGTTAAATCCCACAAAACAGCCGGTAGTTACAATTTTGTGGTCGGAAAGTCCGCATTTTGAAACGGGACAGAAAATGCCGCTTAACAAGGCTGATAAACTTTTTACATATCTTGACGAAAGCTATCCCGAAAATCAAGGCTACGATAAAACAAAATTCCGCATTGATTATATGTATAACGGCATGCGTGATAATTATATAGGCAGATACGATATAGGCGACCGAGAAAATGGGCTTATCAATCATATAGAAAATCATTTTAAGGGAAGTCTTACGCCGGAGTATTTGGAATCTGTACGGCAGGCAACAGGACAAAAGGGCGTCGATGAAGTGACGGACAGTGCAAATACGGCATTAAACCTTTTCGTTCCGTATCTGCGTCTGCATATCAGTATGTCTGAAATTGAGGAAACGGCAAATATGGCATTGAAAGATAAAACCGTTCCCGAAACGGATAAGGCGTATTACAGCGCAATGTGTGATTATGTTCACAACAGCAGAGTAACTTTGAATACTTCTCTCGGTGAGGTTAAATTGCCGGAGCCGCCGCAAAAAGAGGATTTTATCGGTACACCTACTATGGCAGAATCAGAGCAGAAAGCAAAGACGGCGCAGAAAACGGAAAAAAAGCCCTCAATCCGCAAGCAGCTTAATGAAGAAAAGGCTAAAACTGAAAAAGCGCCGAAAAAGCCGGCAAAATCAAGGAAAAAGGAGGATATATCACTATGACACAATTTTCGGACGAAGAAAAAAGCATAATCGGAATGTATAATACCGCTGACCGTGTGTGGCTTATCGTTAAAATCAAAGAAGCAATTCCGTATATTGAGGACACTGATTTGAAAGATACGGCGGCAGATATTGTTTCAAAATTGGTCGGTATGACCGATAAAGAGTTTGCGGATTTGGAGGTGTGATGATGGCGGAATTTTATTTTACGGCGGCAATCGCAAACGGCTACGAATACAGGAATACGCCGGATAATTACCGGCATTTTTTAATGGAATTACCCGTAAACAAAGAGGAACTGACATATATTTTTAAGGAAATCGGGCTTGAGCTTGACGCAAAGCCCGGTGAGTATATTTTTGAAATTGCGGATTTTTATTTACCCGGTGTCAATGCAAAAAGACTGTTCAAGGAAACCGAAAACATTGACGAGCTTAATTACTTGGCGGATATTTTATCTAATCTTGACGACAACAAATATCAGGTGTTTACAGCTGCGGTCGGGGCGCAGGAGCATACAAGGAGCGCTGCCGACCTTATAAACCTTGCCTTGAATACAGAGTGTTACAGCTTTATTCCCGATATATCCGACTATGACGACTACGGCAGATACAAGGCTGAAGAAAGCGGAATAAAAATCGGCGAGCTTGGCGATTTGGAGGACTTTGTGAACTTTTGGGACTATGGCGAATGGTGCAAAAAAGACAACAAAGCCGTATTTCTTGACAGCTACGGAGTTTTGGAAAAGGGCTGTGCGGAATTTACCGAAAAATACAACGGCGACTTAAATACAATTCCGAAAGAATATTCCATAACAACAGACGCATTATCGGAAATCGAAATTGAGGATTCTATGGGGCTGGCTGTTCGGATTGACGAGTATTTAAGGGCAAATCACCTCGACTATGACCGTGTGTATTCTGAAATTATTGAAATGCAGCAGGACTTGTCGGACAATATTCTGCACGGTAAAACTCACAGATTAAAACAGGTTTTTAATGAAATGGGCTTGACCTCTGCCGATGAGCCGTATAAGAGCCTGTGCGAATTTGAGAAAAACTATCCGAAAAGGCTTTTTATGATATATCAGCTCAAAGATGACGACAGCACAAGAGGACTGCGCTTTGAGAGCTTGGAGCAGATTAAAAAAGATAAGCAGCTGCCCGTTATCGAAAACTATGAGCTTATTTATTCCGCACAAATGAAAGCCGATACAACATTGGAAAGCATTTTCACGGAATTTAACACAAACCGCCCTTATGATTTTTACGGGCACAGTTTAAGCGTTTCGGATATTGTTGTATTGTCCGATAAGGGAAAAAATAACGCCTATTACTGCGATAAAGCAGGCTGGGAAAAGGTCGATAAATTTTTCGATTATGTTCACACACGCTCGGCGGCGATAAGCAATTACAAGGGTATGACGGCATTTGTCGGTTATGATAATAAGCTGTATTTGGGTAAAAGCGAAAAATATCTTTTCGGCGATAACGGCTTTGCATACTATGATAACAGCGATAAATCGCTCACCTACATAACGGATAATTTAACGCTTTACCCGTTCCTGTACGGAAGCGGCTGGGTATGCAGTCAGCAGGAAATGCTCGATAACGGCAGCTTTACAAAAGAAATTTATGCAGAGTTTGACAGACTGCAAAAGGGTGTATTATCTCAATTTGAACAGATAAGAGAAATACGATTTGCGGATAAGCCCTTTAATTATCTTGAAACGGCTGAAAAGCAGACAGAGCAAAATTATAATAAAATCGACGGCATTATCAATAATGAGCCGTCGGAGGATAGCAAAAAGCCCTCTATCAAGCAGCAGTTAAATCAAGCGAAAAAGGAGCAAGGCGAACGAGAGGACAAAAAACCGCCCTCGCACAAGCCGCCGGAGCTATGAACGACAGAATAGACCTTACTCCGAAACAAAGCAGAAAGGTAAACGCCCTTATAAAACGGCTATGCTGTAATTATGATAACGGAAATTGCATAAGGCTTGACGACGGCGATCCGTGCGTGTGCGTTCAATGTATTACTTATTCGCATATTATCTGTAAATGGTTTAGAATTGCCGTACTTCCGGCAGATAAGGATTTGTATATTGAGCTTGCAAGACCGAAAAATTCAAAAAACTGCGTTGTCTGCGGCAAAGGCTTTGTTTCAAAGGGAAACAGAGCAAAATACTGTTCCGTATGCAAAATATATGTACGGCGCAGAAAACAGGTGCAGTATCAGCAAAGGTACAAGAGAAACAAGGGTAAAGATTGAGCAAATAGGGCTTATGAAATGCCGTAAAATAAGGGATTTTAACCGTGAAAAATACAAGGGTAATACAATTTCCCTTGTACCCTTAAAAACAGACCTCTATTTGCTCAATCCAAAACACAAAAATACCGTGATATATTCTATCGAAAACGATAGGTGTATCACGGTTTATTTTTTTGTGTTGATTACCACGCATTTTTTGACAGCGTATTCGTATGCAAGTTTTGTACCGCTTTGCGGCTGATATTCTATTAAATCTTTACGGCTGTGTTTCCGCTTGGGCGGTACATAGTTTTCATCATAGAACACAATACAATATTTGCTTTTGTTTATCATTTCATAGTTTCGCTCTATATATGCGGCTTTTCCGGCGTCTATCATTTTTTCGGGATAGTATGTATCTTCAAAGCGTTCCAAAAGATAGTTTCGGTAAGAATCGTCTATGTACGGAAATTCAGCGCGCACATATATTCTTTTTATATGCGGATATTTTTCTTTCAGCTCCGTAACGATACTGTGGCATAAATCGTCAAAGCGGCTTTTGCTCCCGAACAAAAAAATATCGACGCCGTGCGTTGTGATTAAATCCTCAACAGCGTCATAAACAGCTTTTTTCAGTTCGTTTGTTTCTTTAATTTTCCTGTGCCCGAAAAAGCAGCAGCAATGTAATTTATCATTCATTATATCCATTCCTTTTGGTATGTACTTTTAGCATTATACCATTTTCCGCCCTTTAAGTCAAGTCAGAGGTTTAGTATTCATTATTACGGCACATTCTAAAATAAAGGTATTGAGTTTATAATAAATACTGTAAGCATTATTTTTTTAGATTTGCGATATGATAGGAGTGGTTGAATGAATAAATTTGATAAAAACAATGCTGAAATCGGCGAAAGAATAAAGGAAGTCAGATTAAAAAGAGGTATGACGCAGGAAACGCTGTCAGAGAAAGCCGGTGTTTGCAATCCCCAGCAGATAAGCAATATCGAAAGAGGTTTGTCGGGTATGTCTATTGCAAAGTTTAAGGATATTTGCACGGCACTTGACATTGACGCCGACTATATTCTTTTCGGTGTATCAACTCATAATGTTGAAACGATACTGAATAAGTACATTAAAGAAATGACAAACGAGCAGGCAACAAACCTTTTGGAAATGGTTAAGGCTTATGCAAAGACCTGCGGAATCGAGGAAAAGTGAATATTGCTATAAAAATACCGTGATACATTCTATCTTAAACGATAGGCGTATCACGGTTTATTTTTTTATGCGGTTATCAGCTTAACAGCCGTGTACGGCACATAGCAGACGGCGACAAGCAATTTCCATATTAAGATTATGCCGCCGATTACGGTGCCTATTGCTATGTTGGCAGCAGTCATAAAAATGCCGACGCCCGGATTTCCGATAAAGACCGGCAGTGTGAACATAAACCGTATTCCGAAAGGTATTCCGCAAAGCATTAAAAGATACATATAATTGACCGATCCGTTTGCTATGCAAAGCCCGGCGAACAGGTTATACAAAAGTATGGCGGTTATTATCGGAGCTATGCTCTTTTTGATAAACCGTATTAAAATATCCGTTCTCGTCATTTTTGAACACTCCTTGTCTGCGCTTCTTTGAGCAGCTTTCTTGCCTGTGTAAACATTACGGTATCGGCGGCGGGAATATCTAAATATATTCGGTCAATACCGATTTCCTCATTCGGAACATAGGTGGGATTTATTGTCTGATAGATTTTTGTGTATGCCTCTTTGAGTGCGGTATCATAATTTTTTGTGCCATTCTCAACCTCACATATCAAGTCTGACAAAAGAGTTTTTGCGGCCGCTTCCTTTTCCGCATAGTATTCAGGTCTTAAATAAACATCGCGGTAATATATGAGTGCATTCCGTGCGACAGCGGCTAAATCAAGATAACCGTAACCGTTTGTGTTCCCGGCAAGCACGGCGTTAAATACTGCGTTATGAGCATTGCACCAAGCAGGCTGATAACCTAAACCGTTTTGCACCTCATCAAGAATCGGGCTAATCAGATTTTCCGTTATTGCAATGCTTTCAGCCGTTGCGTTTTCCGGCGCACACTCGACCGGGATTTCTGCAGCGTATGCCGACTGTGTAATTGCGGCTAAAATTGCCGCTGCCGTTAAAAATGTTTTGATTTTCTTCATAAGGCTGTACCTCCTAAACCTTTTTAGTTATATTCATTATACCATATTACTTTTGCCGCGCCCAGCCCTATAAGGCTACATTTGCGCTACAATTTATTTTTCGATTTCGGGATTGCGTTCTCTCGGACGGTTAAGAAGCGTATCAACATTTGAACGGATAACCTCGATTTCGGCAGATTTTGATTTCAACTTTTTGTATTCCTCATACAGTTTCGCTTTCCGTTCCGACAGATCCCCGTTGTCCTTTATAAGAGTTTCAAGCGGCGGCGGATTTTTGCCTTTCAGATTTCTTTCGGCAGCCTCATATAAAATCAGTTCTCTTTGGAATTTTCGTGTAAAGCCTTCTTTGTTTTTTACCTTTTGCAGTTTCAGATATATAGGTCGATACTGACGATATATTTCAAGCTGTTTTATCAGTATCGCATTTTTGCCGATAGCTTTTTCGACCGCCTTTATCTTTTGTGCCGTACTGTCAAAATCGGAATGTATTTTATTTGCGGCAGCTTCTAAATCCTTATAGGTAGTCAGATTATTTTCGGTCAAGAAATTAAGTGTTCGGCTTGCCTGTTTCAGATTATATATTTTGCTCCAATGCTCATAGCCTTTGCTTTCCTGTGCCTTGATACAATTCTGAATGTCGATAATAAGGTTGATACGGCGGTTTTCTTTTTTCGGACGGTGTATAGCGTTCTTTGCAATGCATTCTTTTATAGAATCCTCTGTATAATAACCGCCCAGAGTTTTGCCCCGTATAAACCGTTCTCGCCCTGCGGCTCGGAATGAAATATATTTACCTTGTTTTACTTCATATCCGGCAATTTCCATACGCAGCAGAAAATCGGAATAGTCGAGCGACTTTCGGACAGCTCTGTCAATATCCGCTTTAAGCTGTGCCTTATAGCTTGTACCTTGTTTTGCCGCCGTATATTCGATATAGCTTTTGCCTTTATTCTCATTCTGCGGAATAACCGATAGCCCGTATTCCTTACAAAGACGGTCGCTTATTTTGCGTGTATCGTAATACCATTTTTTATTGATATGACTGTGTTTGTAATCAACAAAATTCACATCATTAAAAATGATATGGTTGTGAATATGCCCCCGGTCAATGTGCGTACTTAAAATGTATTCGTACTTGCCGCCCAGAATTTCATCAGCTAATTTTTTTCCGATTTCGTGAGCCTGTTCCGGCGTTGTTTCGCCCGGTGAAAATGATTGTATAAAGTGTCTTGCAAGATGACTTTCTTTGCTGTTGTCCTTTGCTTTTTTTCTCGTCCATTCAAACTCAATATCGGCAGTTTCGGGTGTGCAGCCGTATGAGTCGATAAGCAGCGTTCCGTCGGTCTTTTCGGGATTGCAGATATACTGAATTGCTTTTTTTAGCGTAGAGTTGATAGGAGTGTTCTTTGTAACCGCCATATATTCTGTAAATCCTCTTTTAATTCCTCAATATCGGTCATATACATGCTGCTTGTGGAATTAACACGCTTTGCAATCTGATTTATGTTTCTGCCGATCCTCTGCAATTCCTTATTCATAGCCTGAATGTCTTTCGTATCGGTGTATATGATATATCCGTCAATCGCCATTTTCCGCAAATATGCCCCGATTTGATTTGTCGGCACAAGCGACATTTTATGTTCAATCAGCTTTCGTTCCTCTGCCGTCACCCATATTTTCAGTTGTATATTTCTTTTCCTGTTTTTCATAAAAACCTCCGCATTTTCAGATTAAAGGGTTTGGGAATATCCCAAAAATATTTTTACGGCAATTTTAGAGAAATGACCGCCGTAAAAATCGTGAGTGGGTACTCACTCGCTTTGCTTGCTATTCCGTGAAAATTAGTTTTTCCCCTATATTCAATATCTGCTTAAAATCTTGATTTTGTTGCGCAAATTACGGTTAAAACCAATAAAAAAATAGCCTGTAATCGGCTATAATCTTCAAAAATGACTTTGCAATGACAAAAGGAAGCCGGAGACTTATTCCTCCGGCTCTTTGGCTTTCAATATTCCCTTCGCAGTAGCTGTCATAATTGTTAATTCCTTGCTGTTCATAGTATCAATCAGACTGTCGAGTTGTCGCCTTTGCGTTGACTTTTCAGCAGCATTATCAAGAAAAAAGAATTGATCAACTGAAATATAATAACGGGTTACAAGGTCATAAAATACCTGTAAACTTGGCTACTGTCCTTTATTCTCGATATTAGCAAGATAACGAGGAGAAATATATAGTGCGTCACTTACTTTTTTTCGGCTCTCTCCACGCTCGTTCCTTGCGGCCTTTATAGCTGCCCCGAAAGAACTAAAATCGTATAATGGTAATGGTCGCTTTGACATATTTGTTCACCCTATTATATTTTACAGTTCATGTTATGTTTTGTATATGTCTATACAGTTCTTATTATTAGCTTAAATAATTCGAATATTCTTTTATTTTCTATTGACTTTATTCGTATGTCCGTATATAATAAATATTGATAAACTATAACAAGGAGAAGGTTGTAGTATGGAATATATGTCTTGTCCAGAAGCGGCAAAAATATGGGGAATTTCTGAAAGACGGGTACAGAAACTTTGCGAGGAAAACCGTATACCGGGTGTTTCAAAAATCGGCTATATGTGGCTGATTCCGAAAAATTCAGAAAAGCCTATTGATAAGAGGTTAAAAAGGAGCATTGATAATGAACGAAAAAATTTTAGTGGTAGATGATGAAACAGAGATAGCCGATTTAATTCAAGTTTATCTGAATAATGATGGATATACTGTTTATAAATTCTATAATGGTGTTGATGCGTTAAAATGCATTGAGGAAACAGAAATTGATTTGGCAATTTTGGATGTAATGCTACCGGATATTGACGGATTCCGTATCTGTCAGAAAATCAGGGAGAAATTTTATTTTCCGGTAATTATGCTCACGGCCAAAATAGACGATAGCGACAAAATAATGGGGCTTACTATTGGTGCAGATGATTATATCACAAAGCCATTCAATCCTCTGGAAGTTGTTGCACGAGTAAAAACTCAACTGAGACGTTATCAAAGATATAATAATTCTAAACAAAATCAAACTATTGTAAAGAATGAATATGACATAAGAGGTTTAATTATCAATAGGGATAGTCATAAATGTTTTTTGTTTGGGAAAGAAATATCATTAACCCCTATTGAGTTTTCGATTCTTTGGTATCTGTGTGAACATCAAGGTAAGGTCGTCTCATCTGAGGAATTATTTGAAGCTGTATGGAAGGAAAAATATTTGGACAATAACAATACTGTAATGGCTCACATCGGTCGACTTAGAGAGAAAATGAATGAACCTGCCAAAAAGCCAAAATTTATCAAAACAGTTTGGGGGGTTGGGTATGAAATTGAATAAGAAAAACAATTTGCTGACTAACCTTTTCAAAAGTTATATTATACAATGTGTGATTTGGACAGTAATTATTGTTGTTGTTGCTACTATTTTAGGATCAGTTTTGCAAAAAGTTCTTGATAAATATGTTCCAAACTATTATCTTGTGTACAGATCGCTTTATCTTGGCATGGCAGCTATCGTTGTATTGGTAATTTGTATTATAAATATTACTTATAAACTTCTGAAAAAAGTTGTTGCTTATGTGGATGAGCTGCAGCATGCCATGAGTCAGATATTTGACAAAGATATAAATTATGTCGAATTATCACCGGAGCTTGGTGACATAGCAATAAAATTGAATCATTTAAAGCAAGAATCGGAAGATAACGCAAGACTTGCAAAAGAAAATGAACAAAGAAAAAACGATTTGATAATGTACTTAGCGCACGATTTAAAGACGCCTCTATCATCTGTTATTGGTTATCTTACCTTATTACGTGATGAAACACAAATATCAAAAGAATTGCAAACAAAATATCTTTCAATTGCCTTAGACAAAGCGGAACGACTTGAAGATTTAATCAATGAATTTTTTGAAATTACAAGATTTAATCTGTCAAATATTACATTACAATATAGTAAAATAAATCTTACACGACTACTGGAGCAGCTTGTATATGAGTTTAAGCCATTGCTAAAAGAAAAAAATTTGACTTGTAATCTCAAAATTAAAGAGGATATAACACTACAATGTGATGCAAATAAAATTCAGCGTGTATTTGATAATCTTTTGCGCAACGCTGTAATATATAGTTTCAATGATACAGAAATTCTGATTAATGTTGAAGTTCAAGAAAAGGATGCTATGATCATTTTCCAAAATCATGGAAACACCATTCCGGAAGAAAAGCTGGAACGAATATTCGAACAGTTTTATAGGCTTGATGGTGCGAGAAGTACCAGTAGCGGCGGCGCTGGTCTGGGGCTTGCCATAGCAAAACAAATTATAGAACTTCATAAAGGAACTATTCTTGCAGAAAGCGAAGATGAAAAAATTATATTTACAGTTACACTCCCTCTTTCGTAGGAAAATCGTAAGAATTTCTATAGTAAAAAAGAGAGTTTTCTTGTGGGCAATTTTATAAATAAAGGCTTTTAATCTGATATAATTACTATATTAGATCAAAAGCCTTTATTGCTTTTTCTCAAAGAATATATAACAAGGGGGTATATGATGCAAAAAAGCAAAAAAAGAATTGCAATGTTGCTAATATTATGTACGGCAATTATTCTGTCTGCATGTTCCGTCAATGAACAAACAGAACAAAATGTTGATTCAGTTAATACTAAACAACTTGACGATACAGTAACAGTTAACCGAGGGACTCTTACACCAACACTATCATCTCAAACTATGATTGTTAAATCTTCGGATTTTGTTGTATCTTCTTCTGAACATGGCGTTTTTGAAGCACATGTCACAAGCAGAGATAAAATTGCTGCTGGAGACATAATTGGAAAAGTTTCCGAAACAGAAATCAGATCCCCTGTTGACGGAACAATTATATCTGTCATTTCATCTGATGAAACTGTTCCCAATAATTATCCGATAGCAACTGTAAGATATACAGGATTTGCTTTAAATATTGAAGCAGAAAATTTTTTAAACACTTTACCGGAAAATGCCGAATTAAAAGCAAAATTTCAAGTTTTTGACGGTGTTGGTCCCACAGATGCAGTCGCTGTTGTAGCACCGGTATCAGAAAATAATGAAAATATATCAACGACCTCTCCCGTACAGCAAAACATTGTATTGCAATGTTTGATTGGCAGAGATGTTGATGTAAAGCCGGGACAAGGTGCTACGGTTGTTTTGACCGCAGAAACAGAAAAAGACGTGCTGTTGTTACCACTTTCTGTGATTGCAGGCAGACAAGGCAAAGGATCAGTAACAGTTATAAAAAACGGGGAGCGTGTTCAAACAGATGTAATGTTAGGTGCAACAGACGGAGCATATATAGAGATATTATCCGGCGTAGAAGAAGGAGATGTGGTCTCGTCTATTCCCCCAAATCTTGACCCAAGGAGTAATTCATAATATGGGAAAAATCATTAATGAAAATATAATTCAAATAAAAGATTTGTCAGCTACGGTTAAATTAAATAACGGCGATACTTTAGTAACAGTGAATAATGCTAATATGGAATTGAAAAGAGGTTATAGTTATGCTGTTACTGGTAAATCCGGTTCTGGAAAAACGAGCTTAATATCTATTATAGGATTGCTGAACCGTTCTTATAAGGGAGAGTATTGTTACAATGGGACTTCTGTTTCCTCGCTCACAGATCGCCAGTTATCTATGTTGCGTGCTAATAATATTGGATTTGTTTTTCAAAATTATTCTTTAATCAAGCATTTAAGAGTTTGGGAAAACATTGAGCTGCCATTACTTTATGCAAAAAAATTTTTAGATAAGAGGCAACGAAAAGAAATGATACAAAGTCTCTTGAAAAGTGTTGGGTTGGAAGAAAAAGAAAATGACTATCCCTCTAAATTATCTGGTGGCGAACAGCAGAGAGTTGCTATTGCTCGTGCACTGGCAACATCACCGGAAGTAATTTTATGCGATGAGCCCACAGGTGCATTAGATAAAAAAACCGGTCAGCAAATTATAGAACTCTTATTTCAGCTTGTGCATGAACGTGACATAATGCTTCTATTTGTAACACATGATTCTGATGTTGCAAATATTTGTAATATTATATATGAGATGGACGAAGGGAGGATTCAATGTGTTAAATATGATCCTTAAAGACCTTCGTATCTCTCCTCTAAGAAATATCTTAACAGGTATATCGATGTTTGTAGGAATTATTGCAATGATTAGTTCTGTCTTGGTGGGAACGCTTGGTAAAGAATATTTGATTTCTGTCAATGCACAGATGTATGGATGGAGTCCTACATATTCTTTTTCAATTACAGGATCAGATTTTCAAGATACCATTAAAATGGAGAATTTTTTTCGAGAAATTTACAATACTGATCATTTTGTGGCTGTTACCTTTTCCATGCTGGAAGAGATAACAGTTGCTCCAGTAGCGTCTGTCTCTTCTCTACAAGACATAAGTGACACTGTTTACAAAAAGACTGTACCCGTAGATGTTGTTTTTACTACAAGCACATATAACAAAATCTATAATTTGCCTATGTCATCAGGGGATTGGTTTGATTCTTCGGAAATAAATAAAACTCTGTGCATGGTAGTAAATAAAGCAGCACAGAATTATTTTGATACTTCATATGCTGTTGGAAATGTAGAAAGTAGTCTTTCATTAACACCATTTAATGTGGTAGGTACTGTGAATGACGGGACAGATATACCAACTGTATATCTTGACGCCCATTCAATAGAACTACTTGTTCCGAATATGTGGAAAGTAAAAAATGCAACTGTTCATTGGCATTCAGAAGCGGGAATTACCATGAGACAGATGTATTCGTCATTACATGACATTTTAGAAGATACAATAGGAGGAAATTTGGATATCATAGGGAAAAGTGATATTGGAGATACTTATAATTCCGTACTTTCTGTACTTCAATTAGGACTTTTGGTAACATCATTTTTATTGTTATTTGTTTCTGTATTAGGACAAATTAACATAGGGTTATCATCCTTGGAACAACGTACTCACGAATTACTAATTAGACGGGCGATTGGCGCTTCTCGTGCGAATATTGTTACTTTAGTGTTAGGCGCACAATTAACTATATCAGTGTTTGTTTGTATTGTTTCAATCCTGATATCCTTTTTCTTGGTTCAAGGCATGGGGTTATTTCTGCCTGTGGATTCTCCCGTAGCGGCACTGGAATATCCTATTCTTTCGGCAGTGGTAGCTGTTATAACATCCGTTGTTGTAGCGTTGCTTGGAGGACTATTGCCAGCGTTAAAAGCTGCAAAGCTTGAACCTGCATTGGCGCTTAGATAAAATAAATTTTATAAAATTGGAGGAAAAACATGAAAATATTATCTATGAAAACAACGATTTTTTTAGGAGCAATGCTTTCTTTATTGGTATGTCTGATGTTTACAGGTTGTTCAAATTCTGAAACAAATTCTACTTCAAGAGGACTCACGGATTTTGCACACATTGAAGAAGAATATCTTGCAACCATTGACAGTTTGAATTGGCCTGATGGCATTACACTTCCTGATAAACTGGAAGATGAAGATACAGGAGCTTCCTTTCAGGTTGGTTATGGAGAAACGAGAGCTTCTTATTTGTGGGAATATTCATGGATGAAAGAATGGCTTGATACTTATAATACAGATCCAGAGCGAGCCGAAAAAGCATTAGAAGAATTGGAAAAAGCCTTCGACATGCCATATATGGGAATAGACCGGTGTGATGACGCAACTCGTAATTATTTGCGCGAAAATATAGATAAAGCAAAATTAGGTGACCCCTCTGGATTTACAGAAAGTATAAGAGCAAATTATGCCAATTAGATTTACCTATTAAATCTGACTGATTACTGTCGGAGGTGCAATTTATGAAAAGAAAATACAAGAGAAGGACGTCTCGTTTCGGAATATTTTTTGTTTTCCTTACTGCTGTAACGATAGCAGGTGTATTTTTCATACCGTGGGTGATGAAGCCTGAAAATTTTAGAAACGAGAAAAATGCGATCTATTCATTTTTATATGGCGGGTTTCAGCAAGATTCATACAATGCAAAATCGTTAATATTGGTAGACCGTTCAAATAATGAAATTTTCATTTCTAAAAAGGAAAATGAGCAACAACTTCCCGCCAGCTTAGCAAAGCTATTTGTTATTGAATATGCTGCAACAATTGCGGATTTGGACAGTATTGTTCCAGTCAGCGATGAAGCAATTTCAATGACGAACCCCGGTTCATCTGTTGCAGACATAGAGGTAAAAGATTATTTTCTACATAACTTATTTGCTGCAATGTTAGTTCCTTCAGGAAATGACGCTGCCTATGTGGTTGCTGATTATTGTGGAGGTATTCTTTCTCCACAAGCCGCAAGAGGACAAGAACGTGTCAATGTATTTATGGACAATTTAAACATCCACTTACAAGAGGAAGGATATAGTAACACTATTCTGTACGATCCCAGCGGATATGATATGGATGCCCTTACTAATGTTTTAGACCTTAATGCTGTTGTAAATCAGCTTTTGGAATATCAATGGTTTCGGGATATTGTATCTCAAAGTTCTTATATGGCTACCTTGCCTGACGGCAGTACGCAAACATGGAAAAATACGAACACTTTTCTTGATCCTAATTCAGAATATTATAACGAGAATGTAATTGGGGTTAAAACAGGCTCTCTATCTGATGATTATCATTTAGTTATACTTTATAAAAAGTATGATAAGGAGTTTTTGATATGTAGTTTAGGTTCTCAATCAGACTCATCGAGATATGATGATGTTACTTATATTATACATACAATAGATGAATCTGACTACCTAAGATAGATAAAATAATATCAAAATATATCTAACAATTTGTAAATTCATAATTATCAAATATCTGCCGTACAACGGAAAAAGAAAAAAAGCCGTTGTACAGTAGATGTCATTTTGTGTGCTATTCTAATTTTGCGGCGGCTTTGAATAATCAAGGCCGCTGCCTTCATTTTTTGTTTTCGAAACCCTAATGACGACCGTATAAAGTGGCGGCTCACAGGAGGAATCGCCATGAAGCAAAGAATATCACAACAAAATATAACAAACTTTATACTGAAAAAAAACTTGTGCTTGTCAACGGAATACTTTGGTCCTGAATATGAACTGTCACATCATATAAATATATTATATAATTCTAATGCGTCTATCTATATTTTGGGGATAGGTGCATTTTTTATTTCTCAATTTGAAGTTGAAAAACGCAACAAAGAGCCATCTCCCGAACGGGTACGGAGCGAAAGGGGCAGAGGGGACAAACCTTTAACTCCTGTCCTCTACTCCACGCGGGAAGGAGGTGAACTCTATGGGGCTATCTTCTTCCGACAAGGAAAGAATACAACATCAGTACGACGCATTGGCAAAGAAAACGTTGGTAGGCGAAGCAAAAAGCTACCGCCGCACCCTTGCGAAACGCGCAGCACGCGAAGTAACTTTTTCGGATTTGAGCGAAAGTGAACTTGCGCAGCTTTTTACAACGGACGAATATGAAAGTGATTATTTCCGTTTTCAAGTGTCCGGCTTTGATGTACTCGTCAAAAATGAACTGCTTGCCGAAGCCCTTAACGCTTTGCCCGAAAGGAAACGCGATATTGTTCTCTTGTCCTACTTCTTGGATATGAGCGACGCAGAAATTGGCGAACTGCTGAGTGTTGTACGCACGACGGTTTTCCGGCACAGGAAATTCGCTCTTGCGAAAATCAAACAGTATTTGGAGGGAAAAGCAGATGATGAACACCGTTAGGAAATCTAAAAATCTTTTGCCGTTCCCTGTCATTTCGGCTGCGGCAAATGGCGATACCGAAGCAATGTGCGCTATTCTCAAACATTATGAGGGTTACATAGCAAAACTTTGCACTCGTACGATGAAAGACGATGCGGGCAATACCCATTTCTATGTAGATGAAGAAATGAGAAACAGGTTGCAAGTGCGTTTGATTACTCGTACACTTGCTTTTCGTGTAAGCTAAGTAAGTTTAGTTCATGCGGAAGTGCGTTCCCCTTTCCGCACTTTCCGCTATGGACAACAATTTATCATTCCGTAAAAGCACATTTTAAGAAATGTGTTTTTACAGGCTGATAACAGCTTTTACTGATCTTTGACAAAGAAAGCGACTCGACCGCAGTATAGGCAGTCTTTCAACATTCAGTCATAGCAGAGCTTATACAGTAATGCGCGATAATGGCACAGGCTTAGATTTTGGGCTTCATTTTCCTTTATGCCGGAGCGAGAAACATTTTTACCGTAAACGCAAAATAAAAGGCAATTTTGCATTGCGACGACGCTATGATGAAATAATGATACTCCCGTCTTGAACGCGTCACTGCATTGGGCGGTTGCGTAAGACCTACGCAGAGGGTGAAAGTCCCGTGAGCCGTGCCATCGGCTGTCAGACTGTCGTTAAACAAAATGAAATTGCAAACTACGATTAAATAATAAATTGAGTTTTCAAGGAAGGTGAAATATGTGGAAACTACTATTGATGTACCCGTATGGGAAAAATACACTTTGACGATTGAGGAAGCCTCAAAATATTTTCGTATCGGCGAAAACAAACTGCGAAAACTTGCGGAAGAAAATCTAAATTCGGGCTGGGTTATTATGAACGGCAACCGTATTCAGATAAAACGCAAAAAATTTGAAAAGATAATTGACGATGTTGACATAATTTAACGAAGAGCCTTGATTTTTCGCTTAAAGCGCGGTAGAATATTTATAAGTTATATCAAAGGCTCTTTCCGTTGCGGAAAGGAGCGTTGCAAAATGTCGGAAAAAAGACGCGATAATAAAAATCGTATTTTGCAAACGGGCGAGAGCCAAAGACAAGACGGCAGATATGCTTATAAATATGTTGACAGAAACGGGAAATCAAAATTTGTCTATTCGTGGAGGCTTGTGCCGACAGACAAAACGCCGAACGGGAAGCGCGAGGATTTATCGCTTCGTGAAAAGGAAAAAGAAATACAAAGAGACCTTGACGACGGGATAAACCCTGACGGCAAAAAGATGACGGTATGCGAGCTTTACGAAATGCACACCAAACACAACGGCAATGTTAAACCAAACACCGTTGCGGGGCGCAATCATCTTATGAAAATCATCTCCGAGGACAGGCTGGGCAGCTGTGCTATTGAAAATGTCAAACCGGCAGATGCAAAAGAATGGGTTTTGAGAATGAAAGAAAACGGTTTTGCTTTTAAGACGATTAAAAACTATAAGCGTTCGTTAAGCGCGGCTTTTCATACGGCGGTGATTAACGATTTCATACGAAAAAATCCGTTTGAATTTGAAATTGCCGACGTTATCGAAGATGACACGCAGCCCAAAGAAGCGCTTTCTTACGAGCAGGAGCGACAGTTTTTCGACTTCATAAGAAATGACAAAACATTCGGCAAGCATTATTATGATTTAGTCATTTTACTCGGTACGGGACTTCGTATTTCGGAGCTGTGCGGATTGACTTATGAAGATGTGGATATGGAACGCCGCATAATAAATGTTAATCATCAGATACTTTACGATGCAGATAACGGATATTATGTTTCGGAGCCTAAAACAAAAAACGGAGACAGACAGATTCCTATGTCGGAAACGGTATATGACGCATTTTCGAGAGTGATTGAAAATCGCAGACCTTCAAGCTATGAAATTGAGTACAAAGGAAAAATATTGACAAATTTCATATTTTGCAAGCAGAACGGCGAGCCGCTTACCTCCTGCTGCTATGGAACGGTGTTTAAGCGTTCAAGACAAAGATTTAAGAAATATTCAGATGTAGGACTGCCAAAAGCTATGTCGGCTCATACGCTGCGGCATACATTCTGTACCAAAATGGCAAACGCCGGAATGAATCCCAAATCGCTTCAATATCTTATGGGACACGCAAATATCACTATGACGCTGAACTATTACGCTCACGCTACATACGAGTCCACAAAAGATGAATTTGACAGGATAACGGGTACGAAGCCGATAACGAATTTGCCAAAACGGGCGGTGAAATACATTTCCGCATAAGTTGTAAACATAGGTTTTACTACTTAATTTACTACTTTTGAAAGCGAAAACATAAAAACATTTAAGAAATTATAAGAATATCGGCTAAAAACCAAAATGCCGCAAAGCCTTGTAAAATAAAGACTTAACGGCATTTAAGAAGTTATAAAAGGATATTGAAAAAATTAAACTATTTTTATACAAAAAAAGGAGCAGATAAAGCCACTCCTTTGCAAACTCAAAAATTTTTTATTCAGTTTTCTTCATTGTGGCATTTTGCGTCAAAATAGCCTTTGAGATTTACATAGTAAACGTCTTTTTCAACCCTGCCGCCGAGTGTTATTTCGTCAACCTTTTTAAACCTCAAAAGACGCATAAGGTCTGAAAGATTTTCATTTTTGCAAATAACGGGATAAATTTCGCGGCGCTCGATAAAATTGAGCATCGACTTTCCTATTCCGTGGGCAAGCATTTTAAAACCTTCGTCCGCAATGTAAACATCGCAAATCTCGGCAAAATCGGCAAAAACCTTCATTTTGCCTATTCCTATCAGCTCGTCTTTATCTTTTGCAACCATATAAAACGTGTTGTCCGTCTTTTTTTCAAATCCCGATTTTTCCGCAAAAGAACCGTCCAGCTCCATATAAGGCTTAATCTCAATCACTGTTTTTGCCCCCGTTTCCGACAAGAATTTTAATTTCCGCGTCGTTTAAATGACGCCATTTTCCGAGCGGAAGATTTCCCAGCGTGACCGTCGAAATTGCAACGCGCTGAAGATGCATAACGCGGTGTCCGACCGCCTCGAGCATTTTTCGCACCTGTCTGTTTCTGCCCTCTTTTATTTTTATCTCCACAACAGAGCTGTTTTTGCCGACTTCAATAACGTCAGCCTTTGCCTTTCTTGTGCGCACACCGTCGATAATAACACCGTTTTCAAGCTTGGAAAGCGCAAACCTGTCGGGAACGCCGTTCACATAAGCGTGATAAACCTTTTCAACATTGTGTTTCGGGTGCGAGAGAGTGTATGCAAAATCGCCGTCGTTGGTGAGAATTAAGAGTCCCTCGGTGTCCGCGTCCAGTCTGCCGACGGGATAAATGCGCCCGTTTACGTCGCCCAGAAGGTCGAGAACCGTGTTTCTGCCGAACTCGTCGCTCGCGGTGGTTACGTATCCCGACGGCTTGTTGAGCATAATATAATATTTTTTCTTTTCAAGCTGAACTTTCTTGCCGTCAACCTCAACTTCATCGCCGTCCGTAACCTTTGTGCCCAGCTCGGTCACGATTTTGCCGTTGACCTTAACCCTGCCGTCGGTGATGATTTTCTCCGACGCACGGCGCGACGCAACATTCGCCATTGCAAGATACTTCTGCAATCTCATTTCATTATCCATATGTGTTTCAAATCCTCTCTAAAAAGCGCGCCCGAGCCAGATTTCAAAAATTCTCCCGGCATTTTCGGAAAACGCGCCGCCGCTTATTTTTTCTTTTATGTTCTTTTTCTTATCCGCATTCCCGCCGGATACAACCCTTGCGCTTATGCGTCTGTTTCCTGCATTTATGTTAATTTTTCCTATATCCGCACCGGTTTTCACGGGCGCGTCAAGGTGTATTTTTTCTCCGTAATCAAACGAAATCTCAACATTTTCATCTTTTTTTGCCGTCACAAAAATATCGTCTGCAAAAACGCATTTTACATATTCTTTATCCGAACCCGAAACGGGCGCGAGAGAGTGTATGCAAAATCGCCGTCGTTGGTGAGAATTAAGAGTCCCTCGGTGTCCGCGTCCAGTCTGCCGACGGGATAAATGCGCCCGTTTACGTCGCCCAGAAGGTCGAGAACCGTGTTTCTGCCGAACTCGTCGCTCGCGGTGGTTACGTATCCCGACGGCTTGTTGAGCATAATATAATATTTTTTCTTTTCAAGCTGAACTTTCTTGCCGTCAACCTCAACTTCATCGCCGTCCGTAACCTTTGTGCCCAGCTCGGTCACGATTTTGCCGTTGACCTTAACCCTGCCGTCGGTGATGATTTTCTCCGACGCACGGCGCGACGCAACATTCGCCATTGCAAGATACTTCTGCAATCTCATTTCATTATCCATATGTGTTTCAAATCCTCTCTAAAAAGCGCGCCCGAGCCAGATTTCAAAAATTCTCCCGGCATTTTCGGAAAACGCGCCGCCGCTTATTTTTTCTTTTATGTTCTTTTTCTTATCCGCATTCCCGCCGGATACAACCCTTGCGCTTATGCGTCTGTTTCCTGCATTTATGTTAATTTTTCCTATATCCGCACCGGTTTTCACGGGCGCGTCAAGGTGTATTTTTTCTCCGTAATCAAACGAAATCTCAACATTTTCATCTTTTTTTGCCGTCACAAAAATATCGTCTGCAAAAACGCATTTTACATATTCTTTATCCGAACCCGAAACGGGCGCGGTAAAGGCGTAATCGCCCTTTTTAACTATATTTACAGCCTTGTAATTGTCAATAGCATACGACATCATATTTTTGTGGTCATTCCAGTCGTCGGGTGCATAAAGCGTCACCGCGATAACGCGCAGATTGTCTTTGTTCGCGCTCGACACCAAACACCGCCCCGACCGCTTTGTAAAGCCGGTTTTCACACCGTCGCAATAATCCAGCAAAAACAAAAGCTTGTTGTGGTTTCGGAGCGTCCGCCCGTAGGTTCTGCCCTCCCACGGCATTTTTTTCTGCTTCGACGACACAATTTCACAAAACTTTTCGTTGTGCATAGCATAGCGCGTAATCATTGCCAAATCGTACGCAGTGGTGTAATGCCCCTCCTCGTCCAGACCGTTCGGATTTTTAAACGACGTGTTGACCGCGCCGATTTTTTCCGCCGTATCATTCATAAGGCGCGCAAAATTCTCAACCGAACCCGAAACGTGAAGCGCAAGCGCCACCGCAGCGTCGTTTCCCGACGAGAGCATAAGCCCGTAAACAAGGTTTTCTACGGTAATTTTTTCGCCGTACCCAAGATACATTGACGAGCCTTCCACCCCGACAGCGCGTTTGTCCACGGTGACAACCTCGGACAAATCCGCGTTTTCAATGGCGCATATTGCCGTCATAATCTTCGTGGTGCTCGCCATAGAAAGGCGCTGCGACGCGTTTTTTTCAAACAAAACGTCACCCGAATAAAAGTCGATAAGCACCGCGCTTTTTGCGGAAACCGACAGCGCCGAAACGTCCGCACCGCACAAAAAAACCGCCGACGCCAAAATTAAGCAAAGAACCTTTCGCAAAAAAATCACCTCATATTAGATATATGAAACGATTTTTTCAAAAATCAATTTTCTTTGATAAATCAGTCTTTCTTCTTTAATTTATGCTCCACACCGCAGTCGTCAACGGTGTAAACGTTGCTTAACTCCGAGCGCAGATTTTTCTTGATTTTGTCGATATACTCCCTGCGAAGCTTTGCCTGCTCCGCTTTTTCCGCGTCGGTAAGACCGCTTTCTTTCTCCTTTTTTGCAAGGTAGTTTATTCTTTCAACCATATTCATAAAAATCACCGCCTTTAAAAAGTTATTATACATTATATTGCCTTGTTTTGTCAAATCTATATTTTTTATGAATAAAGTGTAAATATTTTGTCCGATTTTTCAATTTTCATTGACCTTTGTGTAATTTTTGTGTATAATTAAATTTAAGAATTTATGCAATGCCGGTTTTTGAGGCAGAAATGGAGATTTTTATATGGAAAAGAAAACTTGTAAAATTTGCGGACGCGAATTTGAAACAGAAATCGAGGACGCTGAAATTTGCCCCGAATGTGAAAACGAACAGGCGGAGGAACAGGACGATTTGACGATTGACGAAATTGAAAACACAGCGGAAGAAATGAGCGTCGGCGAAACGGCGGACGACACCGAAACCGACGAAAATACCGACGATGACGCTGACGGCGAGGGCGAACCGTTCGACGGCGGCTTGGAATCCGACGAAAATTTGAGCGAAGAAGAAATTCTCGCGCTTGAAGAAGAGGCACGCAAAAAAGAGGCGAAAAGGAAAAAAATCATCACAATAACCGCAGCGGTTGCAGGTGCGGCGGTGCTTGTGTCGGCAGTGCTTTTTGTTCCGTTCAAGAAAGACGACGCTGTTTACAAACCCGCAACGGTGGTAAACGCAGGCGAAAAAGCAAAGGTTATCAGCAAACGCACAAACCTTTTCACTCTCATTCAGTCGTCGATTGAATTTGCAAAAAATCCCGACGCGGATATGATTATCGGCGGTGAAAAAATCGACAAGTCGCTTTTTGAATATTTCTACGAACGCGCACAGTATCAGCTCCTTATGAAAAACGGTATGAGCACGGCATCAAACGACGAAATCAACAAATTCTGGGATAATGACGAAAACACAAAAACCGCGCTGACAAACGCAAAAAGAGATGTTATCACCTTTGTTGTGGCAAAACAGAAAGCCGCCGAAAAGGGAATTACGCTTACCGACGAAGAAAAAAGCAGTATCGACCAGTATATCAGCTCGTATGTAAACGATGAATTTTTAAAGCAGATGAAGCTTACAAAAGAGCAGGTTAAGTATATTCTCGAAGGTTCCACCCTCACCTCAAAGCTTGCACAGCAGGTTACAGGCGAGGAGGATAAATACAATCTCACAAACGAGCAGGTTGAAGCTTATGTGAAAGCAAACGGCGAAAAAATTACCGCAAAGCATATTTTGTTTACAACGCTTGACCAGCAGACATATCAGCCCCTTCCGGACGAGAAAAAGGCTGAAGTTAAAAAGAAAGCACAGGAAACTCTCGATAAAATTAAAAACGGCGAGGACTTTGACAAGCTTATGAACGAGCTTTCGGAGGATCCGGGACTCAAACAGTATCCCAACGGATACACCTTTGGCAAAGGGGAAATGGTTGAAGGATTTGAAAAAGCAGCGTTTGCGCTTAAAGATAACGAAGTAAGCGACCTTGTTGAAACCGATTACGGCATACACATCATAAAACGCGTTCCGCTTACACTTTCCGATTCCGACATTCAGAACGCAAAATCGGAGCTTCAGAACGCTTTGTTTGAGGACGAGATTTTAACTTGGGCAAAAAGTGTTAAAATTCTCACCAACGATGCCGCAATCAACGCTTCAAAGCCTGCGACGTACGGAACCGAAACCAAAGCAGAATAATCAGAAGGCTGAAATATTAAGTTTGGCAAATATTAAAAACGGCAGATATAGAATCTGCCGTTTTTTGCGTATTACAGCGTTATAAAAAATATTTGGAAAAAAATAAAAAAAGACTTGATTTTTCATTTCGGTTGTTGTATAATATCATAGTAACATTTGCCGCTGTGATGGAATTGGCAGACGTAGCGGACTCAAAATCCGCCGGTAGCGATACCGTGCCGGTTCGACTCCGGCCAGCGGCACCACGTCGGAATGGACTTCGGTCCATTCCGATTTTTCTTTGCGGAAAAATCAGTCATATGCTCCGTCATTCCCGATTTATCACAAAAGGAGGAACAGTACGGCGAACGGCTGATTTTTTATGAAATAAAAAATCGGAACAAGCAAAACCTGTTCCGACATGGCGCGCTATGAGGGATTCGAACCCCCGACCTTTTGGTTCGTAGCCAAACACTCTATCCAGCTGAGCTAATAGCGCAAAATATTTACTTTTTCAAAACACTAGAGTATTATATCACAATCAAAATCAAAAATCAAGTGTTTATTTCAATATTTTTCATTTCTTTTCGAATATTTTCAGATTTTGCCTCTGTTACAGGTCCATTCTGAATATTTTACCCTTTTGTGCTTTCATTTTCTGCACAAAATCGGGAACGTTTTTTATTTTCTCATCAAATTCCATACCGCCGAGCGACTCGCGCAGGCCGACGTGATTATCTGTGCCTGCACTGTAAAAAAGCCTGTAATTATCGGCATATTCCTTTGCACGCGCGTTTTCAAAATCGGTACGGCACGCGTTATAAATCTCAACTCCGTCCACATTGCGCGGAAAAAGACGTATCATATTGATGTAACTCGCCTCGCGGAACGGGTGCGCGTGAATTATCAAAGCGCCATCGCTGCGTGCAAAATCGCAAAATTCGGTCGTTCCGAGTGACATAACATCAGGATGCGACAAAAGCCAGTTTTTATCCAAACCGTACACCAAAACATCGGTGCCGTGATACGAATACTCAAAGCCGAAAAACACATCAATGCCAAGCTTTTCACCTGTTTTTTTCGCATTTTCAAAACCCAAACAAAAGTCGTTCACCATCTTGTCCCAGCTCTGACTGCGATCAACAGTTGTGTTGCCGTTAAAAAAGTGGTCGGTGATAAAAACGCCGTCAAATCCCTGATTTTTATAAAATTCAACCAGTTTTTCCGCCGTGATGTGCGAGCATTTGCTCCCTTCGCTTGTGTGACAGTGAGTTTCGTATTTATACATTTAAGTTTCGCCTGCCCTTTCCGCAAATTTTTTGGAAAATTTCTTTCGGCAACTGTGAAAGTATTATAGCCGCGAATATCAAAAGACTGCCGATTGCTTCTTTGGGCGAAAATTTTTCGTGCAGAACAATCCAGCCCGAAATCATCGAAAATACCGATTCAAGGCTTAAAATCAGCGACGAAACGGTGGGGTCGTTACCCTGCTGACCTATAATCTGGAGCGTGTATCCCACTCCCGACGAGAGAATACCCGAATACAAAATAGCCGTTTTTGCGCTCCAAAGACTTGCAAAATCGGGAGTTTCGAGCGCGAACATAAACACCGTCGAAATAACCGCGCACACAAAAAACTGTATGCACGACATTTTTACGCAGTCAACTTTCGGCGAAAAATGGTCGATAACCAAAATATGCACCGAAAACATAAACGCGCAAAGCATTACGAGCATATCACCCTGCCCTATCGCAAAACTTTCTTTCACGCACAAAAGAAATTTTTTGGAAAATTTCTTTCGGCAACTGTGAAAGTATTATAGCCGCGAATATCAAAAGACTGCCGATTGCTTCTTTGGGCGAAAATTTTTCGTGCAGAACAATCCAGCCCGAAATCATCGAAAATACCGATTCAAGGCTTAAAATCAGCGACGAAACGGTGGGGTCGTTACCCTGCTGACCTATAATCTGGAGCGTGTATCCCACTCCCGACGAGAGAATACCCGAATACAAAATAGCCGTTTTTGCGCTCCAAAGACTTGCAAAATCGGGAGTTTCGAGCGCGAACATAAACACCGTCGAAATAACCGCGCACACAAAAAACTGTATGCACGACATTTTTACGCAGTCAACTTTCGGCGAAAAATGGTCGATAACCAAAATATGCACCGAAAACATAAACGCGCAAAGCATTACGAGCATATCACCCTGCCCTATCGCAAAACTTTCTTTCACGCACAAAAGATACATTCCGAAAACCGCAATAAGCGCACTTATCCAAATGTTAATCCCGACTTTTTTCTTGAAAAACAGCCCTAAAACCGGCACGATAATTATGTATAAAGCAGTTAAAAAACCCGTCTTTCCGACAGTGGTGTACATTATGCCGATTTGCTGAAAAATACTTGCGCAAAAGAGCGCCGCACCGCAGCATATACCGCCGATAACAAGTGTTTTTGTATCTTTTTTCACAGCACTTCCGCTGTCCGGCTGTGCAATTTTTCCGAGGAAGAATATGCACGGCAAAAGCGCAATTCCGCCGATATACGAGCGCATTGCAAGAAACGTGCACGGGCCGACGTAATCGGTGCCGATACTCTGTGAAACAAATCCCGTGCCCCAAATCAGTGCGGTTAACATCAATAAAAGATTTTTCTTTAAGTTGCTTTTCAATGCTGTTACCTTCTTTACCAAAAATTAAAATTATGAGCGTTTTTTCATCACCAAAAGCGCCTTTGCAACCGTTGCCGAAAGGATTGCCGCAACAGCAGCCTCCGCAAGTCCGTTTGTTAAGATTGTCGCGCCGATAAATGCAAACACGCCGTTTGCCGCCTTTTCGCCGAGCATTTGCGTATACTCGTTCTTAAAAAGAATACCGATAAGTCCCATAACCAAAATTGTATTGGTCATCGAACCCGCAACGCCCGCTGTGAGCAGTGCGCCGACATTGGTGATTTTCTTTTTCAGCGCGGTGTAAACATAATACGGAAAAACCCCCGCCAAAATTCGCGGAACAAAGCAGATTACAAGCGCATAAAGCGCGCCGGCATAGTATCCCGTGCTGATGTGAAAAAGAGGGTTGAACACAAACGACATAGCCGAGGTTGAGAAAAACGTGTTCTTTATAAAACTGGTAATTCCGAACATAAACCCTAAAAACGCACCCTTTTTTGAACCGAGCACGATAGAGCCGATAATTACGGGAACGTGTATAATCGTTACGTTAATAACGGGGTTTATCGGTATATAACCGATATTCGGCACAAACGTCAGCAAGAATATAATTGCCGTCAGCAGTGCGGTTTTTACATATTCCGAAAGCGCAGAGTTTTTCATCGTTTTGTCCTCCGTGTAAGCATTACTAGTATATTTATCTGATATTTTAGCATAATTTTTCGGTTTTGTCAAATAAAAAGTAAACAAAAATTATGCCGACATATATCGTATATATCGGCATAATTTCTATTTTGCAAATTTTTGATTATTTGCAGAAGCAATCCTTTTTCTCAAAGGTTTTGCAGAGTGCATCTTTGTGTGTTGCATCGTTATTTACCTGTATGCAGCCTGCAACGCATTTGTTTTCGGGTGCATGATGTTTACATTCCGCCGCGTCACATTTAACTCCTGAAATAGCGTTATCCATTTTAAAAAGTCCTCCTTAAAATTTTTCGGCTATTTTAATAAAAAATCAAAAGCAGTTAATGATTTTTTCAAAGCCTAAAGATATTTTTTCTCGTTTTGAGAATATTATTCTTGAAAAATGAAAATTTTTGTGATACAATAATGCAAATACATAATAACAAAGGTGATTTTATGGTCAGCAATACCGTTAAAAGGGTTGCGGCGATAAACGATATGTCGGGCTTCAGCCGATGCTCGCTCACGGTTGCAATGCCGATAATTTCGGCTATGGGACTGCACTGTTGTCCTTTGCCGACGGCAATTTTGTCAAACAACACCGAGCACGAGGAATTTTTCTTTGATGATTACACCGATAAAATGCAGCTGTACGCAAGCTACTGGCGCGATTTAAAGATTAAGTTCGACTGCATTTACACGGGGTTTTTGGGCTCGGAAAAGCAGATTGACATTGTAAAAAGCTTTATCGCCGATTTTAAAACCGATAAAAATATTATCCTTATCGACCCCGTTATGGCTGATAACGGCAAAATCTACTCCACATACAACGCGAAAATGTGCGAAAAAATGAAAGCGTTAACCGCCGTTGCAGACGTTATAACGCCCAATGTAACCGAGGCTTGCATACTGAGCGGAACGGAATACAAAGGCGAAAACATCAGCCTTAAAAATGCGGAAATGATGGGAAGAAAAATCGTTTCGCACGGTGCAAAAACAGTCGTTATAACCGGAATACGCGAAGACGACAACGTGGTAAACTTCATTTGCAAAAAGGATTTTTGCGATTTTGTGAAAATCAAAGCCGCTCCCGTTTACTATTCGGGCACGGGTGACGTTTTTGCGTCGGTTTTGTGCGGTGCGCTCACAAACGGCAAGGATATTACGCAATCTGTGAAAATTTCTTCGGATTTTGTGGAAAAGTGTGTTTTATATTCCAAAAAGTGTGGTATATATCCTAATGAGGGTGTGGGATTTGAAAAGTTTTTAGGTGATTTGGTAAATACAATCGAAAAGGAATGAAGAACAATGAAAGTAAAAAGATTGGTAATGACAGCGGTATTCACGGCTTTGGTATTTGTCACCACGGCGTACATATTGCATATCCCCATACCGGCAACGGGCGGATATGTGCATATCGGTGACGCGGTGATTTATCTTGCGGCGGCTTGCCTTCCTTTGCCGTATGCCATTTTTACAGCATCTGTGGGCGCAGGCTTGTGCGACGCGCTTTTCGCCCCCGTTTACGTAATTCCCACAATCATAATCAAGGCGATACTGGTGTTGTTTTTTACAAATAAAAAAGATAAAATCATTTGCAAACGAAATGTGATTGCGCTCATCTTGGCAGGCGTTACGGGCGTTTTGTGCTACTATGCCGTTGACGCATTTTTGTATTTCGACAAAAACTTCCTCGCGGCGCTTTCCACGCTTCCTATGAGCTTTGTTCAGCCTGCGGCAAGTGCGGCGGCATTTTTGATAATCGGCGCGGCTTTGGACAAACTAAACTTTAAGAAGTTATTTTAAAAGGCGGTAGATCTTATTGAAAGCTCTTGTAACGGGCGCGTCGTCGGGAATAGGCTATCAAATTGCACTTTGCCTTGCGCACCGGGGTATTGACCTTGTTGTGTGCGCACGGCGCGAAGAACGGCTTGAAAAGCTTAAAAGCGAGGTTAACGTAAACGTTAAAATCATAAAGGCGGATTTAACCGATATTGACAGTGTTTTTGCACTTTACACCGAGGTTAAAAACGACGGAATTGATATTCTTGTGAACAACGCAGGCTTTGGCGTTTGCGGTGAGTTTTTGAAAACCGACCTTGTGCGCGAGCTTGATATGATTGATTTGAATATAAAAGCTCTGCACGCGCTGACAAAGCTTTTTCTGCGCGATTTTACAGAAAGAAACAACGGATATATACTGAATGTTGCGTCGTCCGCGGCATTTATGCCCGGCCCGCTTTTGTCGTCATATTACGCGTCGAAAGCGTACGTTCTGCGCCTTGACCGCGCGGTTAACACCGAGCTTAAAAAGATGAAATCGGACGTAAGAATATCCACTCTTTGCCCGGGACCTGTAAAAACCGAGTTTGACGAGGTTGCAAACGTGAAATTCAGCTTAAAAGGTCTGGACGCACGGTTTGTTGCGGAGTATGCGGTGAAAAAGATGTTTGCGAAAAAGGAAGTTATCGTGCCGGGCCGGCAGATGAAACTGCTGCGTCCGCTTCAAAAAATGACACCCGATTTTATACTGTGCAAAATTGCATATCATATACAAAAGAGAAAAATATACTAATTTTGCATATCGTTTATTCCGCACAAACGTATTAAGTTTTCATCAGACAGTCTGATTTTAGGCAATCAAAGTTAAAATTTAAACCTCTCTTTTTTCATAAAAGAGAGGTTTTGTTTTTTTCGGTTAAAAATGTTAATTTTTTCGTATTTTCACTTGACAATGCTAAAAATTTCGTGTATAATATAATGCGTTGCAACACCTCGGAATGTGGCTCAGTTTGGTAGAGCGCTGCGTTCGGGACGCAGAGGTCGCAGGTTCAAATCCTGTCATTCCGACCAAATTTATATTCCGCATAACAACGGATTTTTCCACTGTTATGCGGAATATAAATTTGGTCGGAATGTGGCTCAGTTTGGTAGAGCGCTGCGTTCGGGACGCAGAGGTCGCAGGTTCAAATCCTGTCATTCCGACCAAATTTATATTCCGCATAACAACGGATTTTTCCACTGTTATGCGGAATATTTATGTTTTGCATTTGCTCAAAAACACACATTCAAACGTAAAAAAACACATAAAAAAGTTGTCGAACAAACCGCACATTTTTGTATAGAAAAATCAGAGCAAGCGATACATAGCTTGTTTCGGCGTGGCAATGCCGGCCATAAAGATATTTGCGCCGAAGGCGCACTCGCAAAAATGTACGTTTTGATAGCTTTTGTATTTTTCCCCACGGTATCTATGTAATATCCCTTACACCAAAATTCGCGGTTTCGGTATGCAAATTTCATATTAAATATCCTATAAATCCCGAAACACTCATTTTGGGCGGGATGCTTACCAACATATGTATATGATCCGGACATACTTCACCCTCTATTATTTCCACCCCTTTCCATTGACATAGTTGCCTCAATATTTCGCGTATTTCTAATCTTTTTTCCTCATAAAATACATTTCGTCTGTATTTCGGCGCAAATACTATGTGATACTTGCAATTCCATTTTGTATGTGCTAAACTGTTTACATCTATGTTTTCTTTTTTCATAGATAAAATCCTCCTATGTGTTTTTATTATTGACTGACAGGTCAATCTTATTATGACACATAGAAGGATTTTTGTTCATCGGTTAACCTTTTTTGAACCACGCGACTATCGCGTGGTTTTCTTTATACAATAAAATAATCCGCCTTGCATAATACAAGGTGGATTATTTGTTTTAGCAGATTGAGTGCTTTTATCAAAAAAAGCAGTTCGTTACCAAATTTAGCGGCAATGAATTGCTTTTAATTTTATGTATTAAACAGTTCCAAAAATAATACCCAGCGCTGCTGATAATATAATCATTAAAATCGGTGACGGTGTTCTCTTTTTTACTTTTTTGAAGATAATATGTATACACCAAAGCGATGCAAATATAATAACCGATTCAATATCCGGCTCAGCGGCAGTATTTAAATCAACAAATCCCAAAAGCGATGACAATGCCATAACGCTTGCCGTTGCAAGAATCATACCCACAATACAGGGGCGTACGCCTGATAAAAAAGCATTTACCGCAGAATATTTCAAAAGATTTTTCAAGACCGCCGAGATTAAAAGGATTATAATGAACGATGGCAAAACGACGCCTGTTGTTGCAAAAAGCGATCCTAAAATACCGCCTTGCGTTGAGCCGATAAAAGTTGCCATATTTATCGCAAGCGGTCCGGGGGTTGATTCTGAAACCGCTATAAAATTCATAAATTCACTTTCGGACAGCCAGCCGTTGGACAAAACTGTTTCCTGCACAAGCGAAACCATTCCGTAGCCGCCGCCGAAGGATAATGCACCTATCATTAAAAAACTGAAAAACAACTTTATATATATCATTTCAATCGCAGCCCTTCTTAAGCTTTTTCAGAAAGAATGCTGCCATGCCCAATACACCGCATATCAATATATAACAAACAGAAGAAATTGATACGGAAAATACAGTGCAAGACACCATTGCAGCAATGACCGATAGTAAAATGACGATATTAAATGCCGTCTTTTTTATATTTTTCAGCATTTTCAGTCCGGCAGACAGGATAAGATAAATAACACAGACTTGTATTCCGCGAAATGCATATGAAACATATGTTAATTTCAAAAATTGTTCAAAAAAGAGCGAAATGCAGAAAATCACGGCAAATGACGGTATGCAGACTGCCAGAGTAGATACTGCCGCACCCTTGAAGCCCGCTGTTTTATATCCTATGTATGTGGCGCTGTTGACAGCAACGGGTCCCGGCGTGGATTCTGCAATCGCAACCATATCAAGAAACTCATTTTTCGTTATCCATTTTTTCTTTTCCACAAACTCATTCTCCAAAAGTGCAATCATAGCGTAACCGCCGCCGAATGTAAATGCACCTATTTTGAAAAATGCCAAAAATAGGGACAGTGTTTTTTTCATCATTTTTTAAATCTCCTGTAATTACAGACTAACAGATAAAACATAAACCTTTGTGCTATTCTAATCAACCCTCAGCATTCGGTATCCGATACCTATATGTGTTTGAATATACTGAGGGCTTGTTTTTTCCGGTTCTAATTTTTTTCTGAGCGTAGCCATAAAAACACGCAGCGAAGCAATGTCATTTTCCCGGCTGCTTCCCCAAATTTGCATAGTGATATATGTGTGCGTCAGCACCTTTCCGACATTATGCGATAAAAGGCACAAAAGCTTATACTCAATCGGCGTAAGATGCATTTCCTCACCCTTCAGATAAACGCAGCTTGCTGCATAATCTATTTTGAGTTCACCGTTTTGAAAAACGGGTTTTCCCGCATCATTACTGCTTTTCAGCAGCAGCAATCTTCTTTGTGTTACCCGAAGCCGTGCAAGAAGTTCTTCAACAGAGAAAGGCTTTGTCAGATAGTCATCCGCTCCGGCATCAAGTGCAGTGATTTTGTCGGAATCCTCACTGCGTGCACTGATAACGATTATCGGCATATTTGACCATCCTCGGATATTCGTTATTACCTCCGTACCGTCTATGTCCGGCAGTCCAAGATCCAGCAGAACAATATCCGGATTGTGCGACGATGCCTCCATAATCGCTGTTTTTCCGTTTTCCGCCGTCAGATATCTGTAATCGTGGGATTTCAGAGTTGTAACAATCAAGTTGCGGACGGGGCGGTCATCCTCAACAACAAGTACAAGCGGTTTATTCATTAAGAGTCACCTCGCTAATCGGCAAATTAAATTTAAAACTGCATCCGTGCGGTATGTTGTCCGAAAGCTCCAGGTTTCCGCCGTGCGCATCTATTATTGATTTACAAAGCGTAAGACCGAGACCGAAACTTCGGCGGCTGTCGGAAATCTTGTTTTTCCCGGTATAAAACATCTCAAATATATGCGGTTTTACATCATCGGGTATGCCGTTTCCGTTATCCGACACATTAAACATTGCATAATTTCCTTGTTTTTGAGCGCTTATGCGGATTTTAGAACCGGCAGGTGTATATTTTATTGCATTATCAATCAAATTAACCAAAACCTGAATAATAAGCTGTGCGTCCATACGAACAAGCAATAAATCCTCACACTGAACGGTTATTGTATGCTCAGCCGATTTTCGGCATAAATGAGATACAGCCTCAGCAATAACCTCATCCGCAAGCTGATCGCTCAGATTTAATTTCAGCCTTCCGTCATTGAGTCTTGTAACATATAAAAGATTTTCAACAACGCCTGTAAGCCACTCGGAGTCATCATAAATGTCGGTATAAATCCGATGCTTGGTGTCCTCGTCCAAGCAATCGGAATTGTGTAAAAGAGTATCCGCATTCCCGGAAATTGAACATAAAGGTGTGCGGAGATCATGAGAAATTGAACGCAAAAGATCTGCACGCAGCTGCTCGCTTTTTGCAAAATCGGCAGCCTTTTCTTTTTCCGCTGCATTATGTGCGTTATCCATAGCCAATGCACATTCATTCAAAACGGACAGCAACACACTGTTTTCAAATGAATCTGCCGAGTTTTTATCCATCGGAATCCCAATTACGCCGTATATCCGCTTTTCAATGCGTATTGAGAAATACAGACATTCGGCATTGCTGAAATGTGAGGTTGACGCACCTGCGCAGCGCCCGTTTTTATACACCCACTCAGCAACTTTTCGTTCGGAATCATTTAATATCCGCTCTGTATCGTCTGTGCCCTTTTCAGAAAAAATCTGTCCTTTTGACAAGCTTGATTTATCGGCTTTATATGCTGCAATACAGCGGTCAAGAAGCTTTGAAAGCTGCATACAGGTTATACTCAATATTTCCTCGCTGCCTTTTGCCTTTTGCAGCAACCGGTCGGTATCGAACAAAATCTGCATACGAAAAGCAGCTTGTGCCGACAGCTTTGCATGCTTTTTTAATTTTGAAGCAAGCGTTCCTGTAAGAATTGATGACGCAAGCATAACGGCAAATGTTACAGGATAGCCGACGGCATATGTTTTGAGCGACAAATGCGGTTCTGTCAGAAAAAAACCAAACAGAAAAACGCTGAGCAGCGAACTTGCAATGCTGCAAACATATCCTTTTGTCAGAGCGGAAATAACCAACACGCCGAAGATATAAACGGTAACGATGTTTGTGTCGTTAAATCCGAGGTGAAGAAAAAGGAAACCTATAGCCGTGCATAAAGCAAGAACACCGCAGACAGTCAAAACATCCTGCACTGTCGGCAGTTGGGTATTCGCAAATAAACTGCTTTTGCGTGATTTTTTATAAAATCCGGCATCGGGAATAATGTGAATATCAATGTCGGGCGCATACGCTATCAGTTTTTCTGTCAGCGTGTATCCTCCCCAAATGCGGCTGCGCTTTGCATTGCTTTGACCTATTACAATTTTTGTTACATCGGACAGCCGTGCGTATTCCGCTATCTGCATAGCCACATCCTCGCCGTGGACAGTTACAACATCGGCTCCGATATTTTCCGCAAATTGAATATTGTTATCAAGTTTTTTTTGATCGCTTTCGGTTAGTGCAAAATCGTTTTGCACATAAATCGCCGTAAATCGTGCATCGAGAACTTTTGCCATTTTTGCGGCAGTCTGCACGATTTTTTCATTAGACGGCGAAGCGGACAGACATACAAGTATGTGCTGTTTTTTTTCAATATTTGTTATTATTTTTTGAGCGCTCATATTATTCACCGCCATTATCTGTTTCATATTATTATACCATAAATCGCACTAAAAGTCCACATATGTCAATAAAAAGTATTCATATTTTTATCATAAAGCAACATCCCGGTCTTGCTGTGATTTTTCTTAAAACCGTGTATTTCTTTTAGTATCTCATCATCAGTCAAATCCGATGAAAGCAGTATTTGTGTATTTTTAGAGTCGCTTTCTTCATTTTGAATCGCCTTTTGGTTTTCACACAGAAACCGGTCTATTCTATCCATTAAGAAGTAACCGAAAGCGAAAAAGGCAAGAACAGCTGCCGTCAGCAATACATATTTCAAAATGATTCACCTCTTTTTTTAGATACGGAAACATTTTTGCAGCTCTTTATATTCTCCCAAAACCATAAGTGTTGCGTTTTCGCTGAGAGTCGTATCCGAAGATATTGCCATATCAATATCTCCGTTCTTTTTAACCGCCAAAACATTAATGTTATATTTTCGGCGGATATCTATATCTCCTATTGTTTTTCCGATCCACTGTTTGGGTGCTTCAACCTCGAAGATAGCGTGTATCCTCCCCAAATGCAGCTGCGCTTTGCATTGCTTTGACCTATTACAATTTTTGTTACATCGGACAGCCGTGCGTATTCCGCTATCTGCATAGCCACATCCTCGCCGTGGACAGTTACAACATCGGCTCCGATATTTTCCGCAAATTGAATATTGTTATCAAGTTTTTTTTGATCGCTTTCGGTTAGTGCAAAATCGTTTTGCACATAAATCGCCGTAAATCGTGCATCGAGAACTTTTGCCATTTTTGCGGCAGTCTGCACGATTTTTTCATTAGACGGCGAAGCGGACAGACATACAAGTATGTGCTGTTTTTTTTCAATATTTGTTATTATTTTTTGAGCGCTCATATTATTCACCGCCATTATCTGTTTCATATTATTATACCATAAATCGCACTAAAAGTCCACATATGTCAATAAAAAGTATTCATATTTTTATCATAAAGCAACATCCCGGTCTTGCTGTGATTTTTCTTAAAACCGTGTATTTCTTTTAGTATCTCATCATCAGTCAAATCCGATGAAAGCAGTATTTGTGTATTTTTAGAGTCGCTTTATTCATTTTGAATCGCCTTTTGGTTTTCACACAGAAACCGGTCTATTCTATCCATTAAGAAGTAACCGAAAGCGAAAAAGGCAAGAACAGCTGCCGTCAGCAATACATATTTCAAAATGATTCACCTCTTTTTTTAGATACGGAAACATTTTTGCAGCTCTTTATATTCTCCCAAAACCATAAGTGTTGCGTTTTCGCTGAGAGTCGTATCCGAAGATATTGCCATATCAATATCTCCGTTCTTTTTAACCGCCAAAACATTAATGTTATATTTTCGGCGGATATCTATATCTCCTATTGTTTTTCCGATCCACTGTTTGGGTGCTTCAACCTCGAAGATAGCGTGGGAATCGTCAATTTCTATATAATCACGAATATGATCCGCAGTATATCGAATAGCAGCCCATTTTGCAATTTGTTTTTCGGGATAAACCACTCCGTCCGCTCCGTTCCGCAAGAGAAACTTTTCCTGCACATCCCGTTCCGCTCTTGAAATAACTTTTTTTGCTCCGAGCTCTTTAAGTAAAGAGGTTGTTTCAAGGGAATTTTGAAAATCCCCTCCGATTGTAACAATGCAAACATCATAATTTCCTATTCCGAGAGATTTCAAAAAATCCGCATTTGTACTGTCACCGATTTGGGCATTGGTCACAAACGGCAGCACGCTGTTGATTCGTTCTTCATTGGAATCCACCGCCATAACCTCGTGTCCCAATTTGTTAAGCTGCAATGCAATATGCTTTCCGAATCTTCCGATACCTATTAACAAAATATTTTTCATAATTCAAAAACTCCTTTTTATCCGACTGTTATTTTTTCAAGAGGCAGTTTTGCTCCGCCTTGATTTTTGCTTGCGATTGCCGCATATACCAGTGTCAAACCGCCGACTCGCCCAAGGTACATTAAAAGTATAAGGATAATTTGCGATGCGATACCGAGCTTTGGCGTAATTCCAAGCGTGAGTCCCACAGTTCCGATTGCCGATGCGGTTTCATAAAGGCAATCGGACAAAGGAAGGTTTTCAAGTACGCTTATCGCAACTCCGCCGACAAAGAAAAGTGTAAAATAAATTGTTGCGATTGCCAAAGCATTTCGTATAATTGTATTGTCGATTCGCCTTCCGCAAACGCAAATTTCTTCTTTCCTTTTAATCACTGACACGGCGCTTAATATAATAACCGCAAAGGTTGTGGTTTTCATACCGCCGGCAGTGGAACCGGGCGAGCCGCCAATCAGCATAAGCAATGTCATAATTGCTTTTGAGGCGCCTGTCATTGCGTTAAGGTCAGCAGTATTAAATCCGGCAGTCCTTGTTGTCACAGACTGAAACAAAGATGCAAAGATTCTTTTTCCAACCGGTATACCGCCAAAATCACAAAAGAAAAAGAAAGCGGCAGGTATTGCAATTAAAAGCGCCGAAGTGAACAGAACAATCTTGCTTTGCATACGGTAACGCCTGAAATGATGTTTGTGCAGGCAAATATCGTCCCACGTAAGAAACCCGATACCTCCGACTATAATCAAAAGCATAATTGCAATGTTCACAGAAGGATTTCCCATATATTCGGTAAGAGAAGGATATTTATGTGCGCCTGTTCCCAAAATGTCAAATCCGGCATTGCAAAAAGCCGATACGGAATGAAACACAGCCTTCCATATTCCGCTTGCACCGTATTCGCCGCAAAACGACGGGAGCATACATAATGCACCGATTAGTTCTATTAAAAGCGTACCTCTCAAGACAAACCTTGTCAGACGGACTATTCCGCCGAGCCTTGGCGCTGAAATAGCGTCCTGCATTGTGCTGCGCTGCATAAGTGATATTTTTCTGCCCGCAAGCATTGCAAATGACACAGCCGCCGTTACAACTCCGAGTCCTCCTATCTGTATAAGCAGCAAAATCACTGCCTGCCCGAGCGGCGACCAATAGCTGCCGGTATCCAGCACAACCAGCCCGGTTACACAAACGGCAGAGGTTGATGTAAATATCGCACTGTGAAACGGTGTTACTATGCCTGCCGCAGACGATATCGGCAGCATTAATATAAGCGCCCCAAAGAGAATCACACCGGCAAAGCTCAGTATAATAATTTGAAAGGACGAAAGATGCCGTCTGAAATATATTTTCTCTATCATAGGATAAGCCTCCTCCAACTTGCTTTTATTTATTATAACATATGGCATATAAAAATGAGATAATAAGTTGCAACGAGACATTAAGATTGTATAAAGATAATGTTAATACACATATAAATAAAAAAGCGGCTCGTTGCCGATAAATACGGCAGTCTGAGGGTATGCCTAAATTGAGCACACCCTTTCCTGGTGATAAGTTTCGGAATAAATGTTATAGATTAAACTGTTTCCGCATTTCTGCATCCATGGTTGCTTTTTTTGCATACTCCCAAGTATCGCAAAGGCGAATATTATTTTTCTCAATGAGTATCTCATTACTGAACCCAAGAATATAGCGTAAGCAAATTCGGCGTAAAAAATGTGCTGCCGATAATGAGAAAACATTATCGCACAGCAGCACTTTTACACGATGCATTCCGAAAACCGCACAGGCGAAAGGTTTATTTGAAACCGAAACAATAGAATGGTCTGTGAAGATTTACCGTGTCGTTTCTCTGCGTATTAAAATCGGAGTAAGAACCTTATGAATCGGCTTTGAAAGCAGTTCGGGTTTCCGTTTCTTAAATGCATTTATCTGAACAGTAAGAATCTGCATTGCTTCATCCGCAATTTTATCGACCTGCTGTCCTACGGTTGTTATCGGAACTATTGCTTCTTTTGAAATCGGCGAATTATCGAATCCGACTATTTTATATTTGTCGGGAAGCTTGCCATATTTTTTTATAATAATATTCAACAGAATATTTGCATGAGTGTCATTTGACATGAAAATACCAACAGTTTTATTGATATATTTAGCTTCTGTTTCTTCAAACATATTTTTAATTCCGGCATAGTTTTCATCGTATGTTTTTCCGAAATCCCTTATCAAGATATTATAATCGCATTTGTTCTTTTCGCAAAAATTCTTAAAGCCTTTTATTCTCCCATATGCCGGTACATCCTCAGGGACATCGGAATTTGCATGAATCAATATATCACAGCCGCTTTTTGAAAGAATGGTAGCAGCCTGAATTCCGCCCATATAATTATCTGTATTTACGCTGCAGACATATTTATCTTCGCGTTCGATTGTAACAAGCGGTATATTATATGCAGATAATTCCTTTGAAGGGAGTGTGTGACTCAGAACTATCAATCCCTCTGTTTTGTACGCAAGCAGCTCGCTGATATACCTTCTTTCGACATCGGCATCATCTTTTCCCGCAAATACAATAAATTTATAACCGTATTTTTCATATGTGGAAATGATATGGTCAAGAACATTCGAATAATAATGCATATAAAGGTTAGGTATGATAACGCCTATGATTTCCGTTTTCCCGTTCGCCATAACCCTGGCAAGCTTGTTTTCTTTATAATTAAGCGTTTCAAGAGCATGCGCAATCTTATCCTGGTTTTCAAGTGTAACCGAATCGGGATTACTGAAATATCTTGATATGGTTGTTTTTGAAAATCCGGTATACTCGGCGATATCTGCAAAAGTAACATTTTTTTTGACATATTCTCTGCCTCCGTTTCAGTTTTATTATAGCATATAACAGTTATAAAATCAATAAAGTAATCGGTAAAGTAACCGGTTCTGTCAAAATGCACAAAACACGAAAGCTGTTATTGGGGATTTATCACAAAAACCAAAAGAACACTTGACAAGTAACCTGTTATGAGATATGATACAGATAGTAAAGTAACTGGTTACTTAAACAAGTCGGAGGGATAACTATGAAAAAGCTATCATTGTTTATGGCAGCTCTTTCGCTGGTTGCCGGCACATTGATGTTAACGGGATGTGCAAAAACAGCAAAACCCGGGGATGTGCGTGGATACGACAACGGAGAGCAGTATATCAGTATGTGGGTGCATACAATCGAAGACACACCTGAAGGCTCGGCATATAAAAAATCGGTGGAAAGCTTCAATGAAAAATACAACGGAAAGTATTTTGCCGATATTGAGTTTATTCCGCGAAATGACAGCGGCGGAGGATATTCTGACAAAATCAACGCATCTGTTATGTCGGGAGATTTGCCGGATGTTATAACGGTGGACGGACCGAATGTATCGGCTTATGCGGCAAACGGAATAATCCAACCACTCGCCGCTCTGACCGATGAGGAAAAATCCTCTTATTTGGAATCAATTATTGAACAAGGTACTGTTGACGGTAAGCTTTACGCGCTCGGCGCAATGGAATCGAGTGTCGGATTGTATTACAATAAGGCAATCCTTAAAGAGGCGGGAATTGATATACCTGATAAAGACCACCCTTGGACATTTTCGGAATTTGCGGATATATTAAAAAAGCTTAAGCCGATAATGGACGCAAAAAACGGATATCCGCTCGATATGACATTCCCGGTCGGAGAGTCAAGCATCTATTATTATGCACCGTTTATATGGTCAAACGGCGGCGATTTGATAAGCAGCGACGGTCTCCGGGTGGATGGGTATTTCAATTCCGAAGAAAATGCAGAGGTGTTTAAGTATTTCAGACAACTTGTGGAAAACAAATATATGTCGGCAACACCTGTTGAAAAGCTTTTTGAAAGCGGACGCGCGGCATTTAAATTTGACGGTGCTTGGGAGGTTAATACCATTTATCAGAGTTACGGCGACATTGATCTCGGTGTTGCACCGTATATAGTCAGCGACAAGTGGGACGGAGGGAAATATACTCCTACAGGCTCATGGGCATATGCGGCAACATCAAAAACAGAGCATATTGAAGCGGCAACCGAGTTGGTAAAATGGATGAGCGGCGTAGAAAGCGGAATATTGCTTTATGAAAACACAAAGAGCTTGCCGTCAACATATGACGCATATGACAGCATAACGATTTTTGAAGAAGATGCGAATTATAAAGCGCTTTACGAACAATTAAGAGATTACGGTCATCCAAGACCGAAAACACCTGTTTATCCGCAGGTAAGCATCTCTTTCCAACAGGTTCTCGAGGATGTGGGACTAAGCGGCCGAGATGTTAAAGATGAAATGGATAAATCTGTTGAAAGGATAAACGCTAAACTTAAGCGTTATACAAGATGATATGAAAAATAAATCAAATTCAATTCTCGGAATGGCTTTTTTCGGACCTGCACTTGTTCTGATGACGATTTTTCTCTTCATTCCGATGATATTAACACTTATCTACAGCTTTACGGATTATTTTGCGTTAAACCCTAAGCTGACGCACTTTGTATGGCTCGAAAATTTTTCCGCCATTTTCAAAGATGACCTTTTTACAACAGCTTTCGGCAATACGGTTAAATTTGTGCTTATAATTGTTCCGCTGCAAACACTGGGAGCATTGGGATTGGCACTTCTTATCAACAGAGTAACTGTATGCAAGCGGTATTTCAAGGTGGCGTTTTTTATCCCTGTAGTTATGTCGCTTGCGGTAGTTTCGAATCTTTGGATGCAGATTTACAGCCCCGAAGGAATACTCAATACAATGCTTTCAAATTTTGGAGTCAAACCGCAGCCGTTCATATATGGTGCAAGTCAAGCGCTTCCATCTATTGCATTTATGAGTGTGTGGCAGGGAGTGGGTTATCAAATGATTATTTTCCTTGGCGAATTGCAGGCTATCAACCCTGCGCTTTATGAGGCTGCCGAAATGGATCATGCAAGTTCATGGAGCAGATTTAAAGATATAACACTTCCCGAGCTTAAGCCTCTTTGCGTATTTGTTTTTATAACCGTTACAATAGGCGCATTCAGAATGATAGTTCAGCCAATGGTAATGACCGGCGGCGGTCCGTCACATTCGACATATACAATCGTTTACGACATTTACGAAACGGGCACCGTAAACTGGGAAATAGGACTTGCGTCCGCTATGGCTATTGTGTTTACCGTATTCGTTGTAATACTTACAATTATTCAGACAGTTCTGACCAAGGATAAGGAGGATAGACATGAAAAGAAAAAAGCAAAAGATATTTAATATAGCCCTTGCGGTAATCATGCTTATTATGTCACTGTTTTTCCTGTTTCCGGTGATTTGGATGCTTGCAAACTCTTTTAAGCCGGATGCGGCAATCACGGCGGATATGAATTCGGCAATGGCATTTGTACCACCCGCACCGGGAAAAGGTTTTTTTGATAACTACAAGGCAATTCTTTTTAATACAAGCTTTATACGCTATATGCTAAACACATTATTCTATGCGGCAATAATGATTGTCTCCGGTATAATAGTAAACGGGCTTGCGGGGTATGCGCTTGCAAAAATCAAGTTTCCTTTCCGTGACAGATGGCTTGCGGTAATCATGATGCTTATGGTTATACCGACAGAAACAATTATCACAATAAACTTTATGTTTGTTTCTAAAATGGGTCTTCTTAATACCGTTTTCGGATATATTCTTCCGATGATTGTAAATCCGTTTAACATTTTCTTATTCAGGCAAGTTTTCGTAGCCTTACCGGATGATGTATGGGAAGCGGCACAGCTTGACCATTGCAACCCCGTAAAGTATTTTTTCACAATGGTTCTGCCAATGTCTAAAACCGTTGTGGCAACAGTAAGTGTTTTTACTTTCCTTAATGTATGGAATGACTATCTTTGGCCGTCGCTTGTTTTTACATCAAGCAATCTTTTAACGGCACAAATCGGTCTTAATTCCATCACATCCAATGACAATACGACAATGGGGCAAACACTTGCGGTTATCACGCTTATTACAATTCCGGTTATAATAATCTATTCGCTTTTCTCAAAACAAATTGTGGAAGGTGTTATTTCAACAGGTTCTAAGGAGGGTTAAACTATGAGTTTTATAGAAATGAAAAATGTGTGCAAAAGATATGCGGGTGCAGAAAAGAATTCGGTTACCGATTTTAATCTTTCAATAGAAAAAGGCGAATTTATCGCATTTGTAGGACCTTCGGGATGCGGAAAATCGACGACGCTCAGAATGATAGCCGGATTTGAAGAAATAACAAGCGGCGATTTGTATATTAACGGAAATCGTATGAACACGGTGTTGCCGCGTGATAGAGGCATTTCAATGGTATTTCAAAACTATGCTCTTTATCCGCATATGACGGTTGAGAAGAATATTTCATACGGTCTTAAAAATATGAAGGTTCCAAAAGACGAAATTAACAGAAAAGTGGACTGGGCAATCGATGTTTTGGGTCTTTCGGAATACAGGTACAGAAAGCCGAAAAATCTTTCGGGCGGACAACGCCAAAGAGTCGCTCTCGGGCGTGCGATTGTGAAAAATCAAGAATTGTTTCTTATGGACGAACCTCTTTCAAATCTTGATGCAAAGCTAAGAGTCAGCATGAGAACGGAAATAAGCAGACTTCATCGTGAACTCGGAAGCACTACTATTTATGTGACGCACGACCAGGTTGAGGCTATGACGATGGCGGATCGAATTGTAAATATGAAAGACGGCATTATTCAGCAAGTCGGAAAACCGATGGATCTTTATGAACACCCGGCAAATAAATTTGTGGCAGGATTTATAGGTTCGCCCCAAATGAATTTTTATGATGTTAATGTTAAGGGAAACACTGTTGTGTTCTCTGACGGAAGCAGTATTGATCTTCCCGATTCCGTTATGTCGCATCTCGCCGGAAAAGAAGGCGAATTTATTATTGGAATCCGAGGCGAGGATATTAAGGTTGATGCACAAAATATGGATCTTTATAAAGAGAATAAAATGTTTGCAACTGTAGAAAATGTCGAAATTATGGGAAATGAGAATAACCTTTATTTCAACTTTGCAAACACCCAAACAATTGCAAGAGTTTCAAAATACGAAATAAGCAAGCCGGGCGATACCATCGATTTTGTGTTTATTCCGTCAAGAATACATTTTTTTGATAAACAGACAGAGAAAAGTCTTTTCTGAAAGGAGAACATTATGCAAAAAATTCATTTTAAGGCTCCAAACTGCTGGATAAATGACCCCAACGGGTTTATATGGTATAAAGGCCGATATCATTTGTTTTATCAATGTTTTCCGTATTCCGCGCATTGGGGAAGAATGCATTGGGGACACGCCGTAAGCACAGATCTCGTAAACTGGGAGGAAAAAGGCATTGCTCTTTTTCCGTCCAAGACAGATGACAGAAGCGGATGCTTTTCGGGCAGTGCGATTGAATATAAAGACAAAATGTATATTTACTATACGGGAGTGAATTATACTGAAGAAGATCCCGAAAATATAAACTGCTGTATTGATGATACATTCACGGCGGCACAGCTTATGATAACTTCAGAAGATGGTATGAAATTCGACAATATAACGGACAAAAAAACCGTTATTCCACCCATAGAAGATAAAAAAATAGGCGACAAAAATCATACTCGCGACCCTAAAGTGTGGCGCGGCAAAGATGCATGGTATATGGTTCTCGGAAGTACCGTCGATAAAAACGGCAGACTGCTTTTCTATAAGAGCTCGGACTTGAAAACATGGCAATATCTCAACTATTGCGAAAAAGACGGCTTCGGCTGGATGTGGGAATGTCCCGATTTCTTCGAGATTGACGGAAAGGGAGTGACAATCTTCTCCCCGATGGGATTTTTCAATGACGGAAACGGATATGATTCCGTTGCGGTTTGCATGCTTTCTTCATTCGATGAAAATACAGGCAAAATGGAGCTTTCCGAGAATTATCAGCTTTTTGATTACGGAATTGACCTTTATGCACCTCAAAGCACGACCGATGAGGACGGAAACCGTGTTGTTATTGCCTGGGCGAGAATGCCCGAGGCGGTTATCACCGAAAAAGGCGAATGGTGCGGTATGATGTGTATTCCGAGAATTGTCGATATAAAGAATAATCATGTATATATAAGACCGCATACGAATGTTAAAAATTCATTTGTAACAAAGCTGTCTGCCCCGAAAAAATCAGGGTATATGCTGAAAACAACACTAAAAAACGGAGAAAGCATCAATGTCGGCGGATACGTAATAAAGCGTGAAAACGATAAGATTACGACGGATCGTTCAGAAGTATTTAACATAAAGGGTAACTACAGACTTATTGCCGAAACCCCTGTTATTAACGACGGATATGAACTTGAGATTTATGTCGATGAGCATCTCGTTGAAGTATTTATCAATAACGGCGAATATGTTATAAGCAATGTTGTATATGGTCTTACTGAAGAAATTACAGGTAAAAATTATGACTTATATTCTGCGTAGTGAGGTGAAATGAAATGAAAAAATATGATGTGACAGCTCTCGGAGAATTGCTTATAGACTTTACCGAAAACGGAACGAGTCAACAGGGAAATCCGTTATTCGAGGCAAATCCCGGCGGTGCACCGTGCAATGTGCTTGCGATGCTTTCAAAGCTTGGCAAAAAAACAGCCTTTATCGGTAAGGTGGGTAATGATATGTTTGGAAGGCAGCTTTCCGATGCGGTGAAAAGTGAGGGGATAAATACGGATGGCATTATTTTTGATCAATCAGTGCCGACAACTCTTGCGTTTGTTCATACCGGCGCAAACGGTGAAAGAGAATTCAGCTTTATAAGAAACCCCGGAGCGGACATGATGCTGACGAAAGATGAGGTTAATGCGGATTTAATAAGAGAGTCAAGAATATTCCATTTCGGAACACTTTCATCTACTCACAGCGGTGTTCGCAAGGCTACAAGGTTTGCTGTTGAGACGGCAATAAGAAACGGGGCTTTAATTTCTTTTGACCCAAATCTCCGTGAACCGCTGTGGAAAAGCCTTGATGACGCACGAGCCGAAATAGAATACGGATTTTCAAAATGCAATATACTGAAAATATCAGATAATGAAATTGAATTTATGTTCGGGCATAATGATTATGATAAAGCTTCAATGCAGCTTTTTGAAAAATATCCGAATATTCAGCTTGTATTTATAACTCTCGGGGCTGACGGAAGTTGTGCATATACAAGAAGTGCAAAAGCAAAATCACCTGTTTATAATGTTACATCAATCGAAAAAACAGGCGCCGGAGATACTTTTTTCGGCTGTGCATTAAGCTTTGTGACAGACGATGATATTTCTGCGTTTGACAACAGAAAGCTAAAAAAAATCCTGGACTTTGCAAATGCGGGAGCTTCGCTTATTACCACAAAAAAAGGTGCACTTAAAGTAATGCCGAGCAAAGAGGATATTTTGGCTCTTATCGGCGATACGAAGATAAGTGAAATTAAAATAAAACTGGATACTGTTGATGATGTGAAAGAATTCGTAGAATATGTTACCGACTTCGGCTGTGATTTTGAGATAGTTGCAGACAGATTTGTTGTTGATGCAAAATCCATTATGGGAATTTTCAGCGTGGATTTAAGCAAAGACTTGACGCTTGTTATTGGGACAAACGACAAAACCGAAATCGACAGAATTAAAAAAACAATACAAAAATTCGTTGTGTAAAAATATTTATCCGTTATTTCCGCTTTTTACAGAGGTTTAATTGTGATATTGACAAACACTTGTCAGAAAGGCAATCATGTTTACGGTGAATAATAATAATAATATTTTATCTATGACCTGTGAGGATTTATTCCCTTGCAGGTCTTTTTTGTTTAATGTGTATAATCATACCTTTGACACGAAATGTCGAACCCTTGACACGAAAGGTCGGGATAAATTTTTGCGGTTTCATTTTTTGATTGAAACAGATAATTTTAGGCAAATTTGGCGTAAAAAATGTGCGGCAGATGATGAGAAATCATTAACTGAAAACAGCACTTTTACACGATGTATTCCGAAAACCGCACAGGCAAAAGGTTTATTTGAAACCGAAATAGTCAGCGTGAACTTGAATCGGAAATACGCTCACTCCGCAAGCAACTTGCCGAGAAAGATGAGGTCATTGATGTATTAAAAAAATCCGTCGGCATATTTTCGAAACTATATAGGACAAGTATCGTTTCATTGATGCTAATTGCTCTGAGGTCTCTGTAGATAAATTATGCCGGCTGCTCGAAATCTCTCGGAGCGGCTATTATGCTTGAAAAAACCGCGGTGTGTCAGCTCGTAAGCAGCATGAACAAAAACTTTTGCGTATTTTAATATCATTTCATGAAAGGTATCCGGCAGCCGGACTCGATGCTTTGGCCGCCATGATAAGAAAAGAGTCTCC